>WJJK01000222.1 GCA_014729705.1 Candidatus Altarchaeales archaeon
AGGTTATCTCTCCCCTATTTTTGTACAAACTTCATAGATTGTCGTTGTTTTACTTCGTATAATGTATATTAGGTGAACCATAACACCCTATTTTGGGGTGATTTTAGCCGGATTATGGCAGTTTGGGGAGCATATATCAGTGATTTTTATATGCTGGGTGGTAAATTTTGGGCCAGCCAGGTAAATCTTCACCTATCTGATTGCCACAATTACCAATTTACCACGGTATTTTGAACTAAAATATTGTGATTTGTAGGCAATATACTCTAATTTATACACTAGATATAGGTAATTTGCATCAAATATGCTAAATTCTTCAAATTGGGGGGTTGACAATTCTGACAATTGATGATATGATGTATCCAGAGTTAAGCAGTACCGCAGCAAACAAAAATACGGGAAGCTCTGAGATGGGCGACCGACAAAGCGAACCGAGTAAGTTTAGATAGCAAAACTGGTAGACTTGTCCCAGACTTACAGGTGGGCGAAATTCAACCCCCGGTTTTTTAACCGGCCTTAAATCGCAGCAAAACCTAAGCTAACGTGCCTCACTCATTACGGTTTTAACCGGCAACGTTAAACGGCGCATCTAAGCGAGCGGATCGCAGTCGAGTAGTTTTCCTGTCCATCGCCCGGATGTGTGACAGTATGAAAACGGAGCAAACTGGCAGTTTTTGAGTGAGGGCTCTTCACGCAAACCTTAGGGAAACTTAATAGCAGCACAACAGTACATAGCTTTTTGTGTTCTGTTGTTTGCAATCGACTGGTGACTATCGGCCAGTCTTCTGGGATAACAATTAGGAGATAACCCAGTATTCTCTGATTGCAAACACTAGAGCATAAAAACAAATTAGAGCATATAGGAGATTAAAATGTTAAACTTAATTAAATTTGGTATACCTGCTGGACTTTTGGCAATCGTGGTTATCGGACTTCAATACTCAAATGAGTATGCAAATATAGTCTTCAGTCTGTTAGGTGTGTAGTGATGATTAAGATATTTGCTGAAGACAACGAGTTATTTGGCCCAATTGCACATGATATAAAAGGTATACGCAAAGGAGCGGAAACGCTGTTAAAAGCGGTTAACAATGCTCTTTGTTACCGACCGGACGGTACACTTACCATTAATTGGGGATTAACTGACATCCCTACCTCACTGAGTAAAAGAGTTATCCTTGTTCAATCAATTTAATAATTCATAGGCTAACCAAGCTTATGTTTGGCTAGCTTATTGAGCGATTAAATTAAATTATTAGTTAGATAAAAGGAGATTAAAAAATGGCAAAGCATTATATTGCAATGGTAGGTTTATATGGTTGTCTTCCGAATTCTTGTGATGTTTACAAAACTAAAAAAGATGCAATCGAGAGTATAATTTTTATTCAAGGAACGAAAAGGGGATATATCGGCAACTTACGAAAGCATGGTTATACCGATATGGATCTAAATGAATTCGGTAACGAATATGCCGAAATTATAGAATGTGATTGCGATGAACCGCATATTCATCAAGATAGCATGGGGGAAGATGAATTTTACCGTAATTGGTAATTAACATCTTATAGGCTAGCCAAGACATTGTTTTGGCTGGCTTGTTAAGCTGTTAATTCTATCAAAATAGTGCAAAAGGAGATTAAGACAATGGCTATTAACCAATTACCCCAGAGTGAAGTTAACACAAGTGTATCATCCGCTACACTTAAGACTGAAGATTTACTTCCTTGTTTCTTGTCTGTTTTGCAAGAGGCAGTTGAACAAGGTTTCATTACTAGCCAGGATGCCAACAAAGTTGAAGAGCTTGTTGGCGAGCATGGCGAGTTAACGATTGAAGCATACGATCAGGTGACAAAGTACAAAGATGCGGATCCGGCCTTATTGAGCGGTTTCTGGTATTACACTGAGAATAGTCAAGAAACAGCTGGCTGGATGTTACACGAAGACTGTTTTGACCTGTTGAATGAGCTTGCGCCGGAAGGGACGTATTTTGGAGCACATCCGGGCGATGGTGCTGACATCGGTTTTTGGCAGTTTGACGAAGAAAAAGACTGGTAATTAACATCTTATAGGCTAGCCAAGACATTGTTTTGGCTGGCTTATTAAGCTGTTAATTCTATCAATTTATTAAAAGGAGATTAAGACAATGGTTACTTGTGATGTTTGCAAAAATGAAATTAAGCATGATGGGTTTGGTACGGGTTATGGTATAGGCAAAGATAACACAAAGATGTGTTATACCTGTTGCGCTGAAGAAGATAAGAGATTCATGGAAGAGAATAACAAGATTACCTTGTATCACTCAACCAATGACAATGAAGAAGTGATAAACTGGCCCGGAACGCTGCGGTTCAGGTCTGTTTCTTTTCAAGGTGAACACAATTGGGGGTTGCCTCGTTATGATGTGTACTTCATTGATCATACTGGCCAAAAATGGTACGGGCGGCGCATAGGCGATAATACTGACCTGGTTCATTGTCGCAAAGTGAATCACATTAATTGGTTTGCCCAAAGAGCCCTGGATCGAATTCATAACAAAATATCCTGGAGTTAATTAACATCTTATAGGCTAGCCAAGACATTGTTTTGGCTGGCTTATTAAGCTGTTAATTCTATCAAAATAGTGCAAAAGGAGATTAAACAATGAGTGACAATACTTACAATGGTTATGCTAATTATCCTACTTGGGCGGTTTCACTTTGGATTGACAAC
>WJJK01000223.1 GCA_014729705.1 Candidatus Altarchaeales archaeon
ACTGTCGCAGCCGGAATGGTGATCGACGTAACACCTAAAAGCAAATAAAGAGTAGGGAAAAAATCCTCTCTTTCTTTTCTTTTAACCCCCCCACATTATTTTTTTGAATCAACATGGAGAAGGCTAGAATCATTTTAATCGGACGCGAAGTCAAGCAAGTTGAGAACGTATGCAAACAGATTGTGTCTGTCACCGGGAAAACCGGGGCGAAATACTCGGGACCCATACCGCTTCCCACCAAACAAATGAAGATCGTAACCAGGAAAAGCCCCGACGGCGAGGGCACGGAAACCTGGGAACGATGGGAGATGCGCATACACAAACGCATAGTCGACATTGACGCCGATGAACGCAGCCTAAGACAAATAATGCGGATACAAGTACCCGACGGAGTCCACATAGAAATTGAGTTAACCAAATAAGTTTCCTTCTGAGTTGATGGCTGTTAGGAAAATAAATACAAACCCAAAGGAACACTAGATTAAGACCGCCTTCTTGCCTGTTTTATGGCGGGGTGCCTAAACCGTGAAGAACCTGAGGGGAAAAAACCCCTAAACGAATCCAGAACTCCCTCTCTGAAATCAAGAAAAAGATCAAGCTAACCTGTGAGCAAGCTGAAGAAATATGCAGAAAAAACCGGAAACACTAGTAAAACCCCTCTATTATGTCGTATGCTTTTCCTCTTCTATGAACTATTTTAACTACGCTTGAAATGAATCTGGAGAAAAAAAATCAAACCCCTGACCTGCTTCCCCAGCCTCTTTCTATGAATGAGGCCTTGGATGTGGGGGAGTCTTTGGCGGAGTACAGTGGACACGGGGATCCCCCTCGTTTTAAATTAGGTGGCCGAGAGTATGCTCTTAGACTGGATTTAGTTGAACCCTTCACCGATCATCGTAGAATGGATTTAAGGGTGATGCATGGGGGGTTGCTGGCGGGATACATATTGAAGACGAGGTTTTACAGGGGAAACCGGATTGAAACCACAGGCTACATTGGAACCGTTAATTATCCTGAGATGCTTGAGGCGGTGGGAGCATCCCAGGATCCGTTAACCCTGGGAACTTGAGAGCTAGACTTGTTGCAGGTCAAAATAAATATAAAAGAAGAGATGATTACGCAAAGTCAGAGCAATTCAGCGAAGTATACTCCTCAATACTTGACGGTAAATCCGAGGAGCAGGTGCGTGAAACATTAAATGATCTTCAGAGAGACCCCGTCAACCACACAAACTTAAATCGAGGCAACCTACCTGGCGCAGTATTTCAGATGATGTGTGAATTCCTCTCCCTGATTTCACCGAACCAAACCCTATGGTCTCTTAAACACATAAGCCACCCTCGGACGGCGGAGAAAATTAAAAAAGGAACACCCTTTGAGGATACTGCATTCGGCCATCTAGTGATGAGAAGCGGGTGGCAGCCGACACCACCCTCCATCCAATCCCCTCAACAGAAGAAAGACACAGAGAAACGCGGCACACCTCTACTCCAGAAAAACCCTCAACACCAACCCGGACCCGAATGGATCAGCCACACACCCTAAAAAAAAGCTTAAATACAATGAAACATTAGTATTAAGAACGCGAAACACACAGAAAAAAACTTCCATCAAAACACGTGAATCCGGGCCCCTTGAATCCCGGTGGATGAATAAAAACAAAACAATACGCTCCCGTGGTGTAGTCCGGCCCATCATTCCGGCCTTTCGCGCAAGCTTTTCTCCCGCTCATGCGGGACAAAACCTTGACCAAAAAAAACAGTTGAGGCGGGCTTTGCGGAGAAAGCCGGCCACCCGGGTTCGAATCCCGGCGGGAGCATAGAAAAACATGTAAGGTTTTAGGAGCACAAACGCCTATTTTTTGAACTTTGTTCCCAGCCAGTCCCTGAATTCATTGTTTTTATACAGTTCTACGAAGAATTTCTTGGCTTCCTGTTCTTCTCGTTCAACCGCGTTCAGGGCTTCAGTTACTAGTGGTGTTCCGCATCGGTTGCAGAATAGGCTTTCAGGTGAATTAATTTTATTGCATTTATTGCAGGTTCTCGGTTCTCTGTTATCTTGTGGTTTTTTGGGTGTCATCCCATGCATTCCCAAAATG
>WJJK01000224.1 GCA_014729705.1 Candidatus Altarchaeales archaeon
AGCGGAACTACCGGAGAGGCTGCCGCTATAAATGGCAGAGACTGTATTTTGATAGATCAGAATCCACAAGCAATAGAATTAATGCGTTCACGGTTAAAGTTGTGGCTCTAGATTTTTCGCCGGGCCTTGAATAGCCCGGCTTCATTATTGAAAGGGGATATTTACACAAATTTCGGGGAGAGAAGGATGGTGCCAATGGGTGCCGAAAAAACTATCTCCTACAGTCAAATGTGAGGTTTGTTACAATCGTTATAAGTCTTTAGTAGGTCACGTAAAGAAACACGGCCTTACCGTAAAAGAATACAAGAAGAAATACGAAGGTGCCGCAGTTGTGTCGTCCTTGACCAGAAGGCGCATGCAGCTGTCTCGCTTAAGGTATGTACTCAAAAAGAGGGGCGCTAAACCGGAGAAGTATAAAACTGAGAAGGCGCTGAAACTGGCTCTGGCTCATAGGGGTAGGAAACATACCCCTGAGGCCAGGGAAAAGATAAGAAAGGCTCGGTTGGGTTCCAAACTTTCCAAGGAACACAAGTTAGCCATAAGTGCAGGGCTACTTGGGCATGAAGTAAGCGAAGAAACCAGGAAAAAACTTAGCCAAGTAGAATTTACCGAAGAGCGAAGAAGAAACATTTCCCAGGCTCAGTCTGCTGAAAAGAGTAATACTTGGAAGGGAGGCGTTTCCCGACACCTATACTTTGGTAAAGGCAAGTATAGATTAAAGAAGATTTTTGGCGAGCCCCTAAAGTGCTTCTTCCCTGGTTGTGATAAAGTAGAGGGTAAGAACACAAAGAGTGTAGATTGCCACCATTTAGATGGGGATCACGAGAATAATCCTCTTGATGGTTCAAACTGGCTTCCGCTTTGTAGAAAACACCACATGCTGGTGGATGGTAGGCTTCGTAGCTCCACACCTGAGGAAGTTGAAAAGGCCAGAGATTTGGCCAGTAAAGTACATGCTGACCACATGAAGGAGAACTACGTTGGAGAAGTTAAGGCCTATCACGAATAGGTACTTGACATTCAACTATTTTCCCCTTATGATTAGAGCGTTATCCAACAGGAGCTGTTCATGTCTAATCTTATTCCTTGTCCCGACCCTCAATGTGAGGACGGGATTATTTACGTCCACAATGCTTATAGTGCCGACCCTCTAAAGCCAGAGGAAAAGCCTTGTGACATTTGTGGAGGTAAGGGTTCTCTTCTTTCCGGCGACGATGTCGCCATAGCCGATTGAGGATAAGTATGACGAGTGCAGGAATACCCATGCCGGTTGTTATTGAAAAGGACGGCAGTAACGAAAAGGCTTACGACCTTTATTCCCGATTACTAAAAGACAGAATCATTTTTGTAGGCACCCCAGTTGACGACGTCATGGCTAATCTTATCATAGGCCAGTTATTGTTTCTGGAGGCAGATGATCCTGAGAAGGACATCTTTATGTACATCAACTCCCCTGGTGGGGCTGTAACCTCCGGACTTGGTATTTATGATACGATGCGCTATGTCAGCCCAGACATTCACACTATTTGTGTTGGGCAGGCTGTCAGCATGGGGTGTTTTCTTTTGGCTGGAGGAACTAAGGGTAAGCGCTACTCCGTTCCCCATGCGCGCATCATGATGCATCAGGTTAGTGGCGGACAGCAAGGACCTATGCCTGATGTTAAAATACGTTATGAAGAAATGGAGCGCTTGAACTCCATGTTGATGGAGCTTTTCGCGGAGAACACAGGAATGAGCCTTGAAGAGGTTAGGGATCATTTCGATAGAGATAAGTGGATGTCTCCAGAACAAGCCATGGAACTGGGCATTATTGATGCCGTCCACGAGAGAAGTACAAGAGTGGTGAATGATGACTGATCTAATCGAAGCTCTGCAGGAGCGAATCTCGGCCTTGCAGGATGAAAAAGAGGAGTTAGAGGATTCCCTGTCGAGGGTAGAGGCTAAGCTTGAGGCTTATGAGGACTTACTCTCCGAGGAGCTCGGCGAGGAGAGTCCCGCCCCGGTTAGGAAAAAGAAAAGGCCAGGGCGACCTAAAGGCTCACGTAGCAAGAAGAAGGCTTCTGGTAAGAAGAAGTCTCCTGCCAAGCCTGCGAAAAAAGCCCCCTCTTATGCCCAAGCAGATGAGTTATGGGAACAAGCCCGTTCTTCCCTTCCTGCAGGAGTTAATGGAACTACTCCTGAGGAGCAGGAAAGGGCCCGTCAGCGCTTCCGCCCTGCCCCTCGTCCCCAAGTGCATTATGGGGTTAAAGCAGGAAAACCGGAAGATGTTATGGAAGATGCCGGTAAGAAAAGGTCTAACGCCAACATTTCTGTAGAGGATGATTAACAATGTCAGAGTTTAATGGCGCAGCACATAAGGTCCGTTGTGTAGATTGCACCAAATTGTCTGGAAATCACTGTTCGATTAAGAAGATCAAGGTTTCTCCGAAAAAGAAGCGTCTGTGCAGTGTTTATGAGTTCAAGGGAGAATACGAGAACAGAACCCCTCCGGAAGCCAGATATATGCCTTATGTTAGCAAGAACACCCGACGTCTTCTGAAGAAGCTTATGAACCTAGGAGTGCTGCCGGTTTCTTCGGACCCCGGACAGGTTGCCCCTTATGGCGCCCCCGCACCTGGTTCTTTCCAGAGCACAGCAACTGCCCCAATCGCTTCTGTGGGAGAAGTGGAAAGATCTCCGCAAGCCGCAGGTAAGGA
>WJJK01000225.1 GCA_014729705.1 Candidatus Altarchaeales archaeon
CTATCCGTGATCAGTACGGCGGTATCGTAGCCGACGGGGTGGACGCCATGACCCGGCGAGAGGAGGAGACCTACAACCAGTACATCGAGCGCTGTCTCTCGCACCCCATCGGACTCGAGGTGAAGGAAGCCGACGTCCACGACAACATGGATCCCACGAGGTTCCATCCGGATGTCCCCGTGGGTCGCTACGTGAAGACGCTGGAGAGAATCCGAGTCTGGAAAGCGGTCCGCGGGAATTTCCGGCGCGACGCCCGAAGGGAAGGAAGGGAAGCCATGAGAGAAGCCACGCAACAGGAACTGCGGGAGCACTGCCGACAACTCGGCATGAGTGAAGAGGCTCTTGCGGAGATCGAAGAGATTCCGCAGGAGGTTCTTCTCGTGAGATCTCGCCCTCTCACCGAGGCTGAGAAGGAGTATGCCCGGCATATTCCTCGGAGAAAGAAGACATGAGCATGCCCGTAGGAGGCGACGTCCCGGACGTGATCCAAGCCATCCACGAGAAGCACAAGGAGACGCTCCAAAAGATCTCTGAAGCGAAGGAGTTGCGAGGGAAGCTCCTCCAAGGAAAGGAGAGGATGGTATGATACGAGCAGCCGTTCTGGTGGGAGGCCTCATCCTGAAGGAGGTGGCGGAACACATGATCATCCACTGGATGGCAACCAAGTTTCAGCAACACCGTCAGGAGAGTCTGCGCCAGCGCCTGAAGGATCAGGGGTGGCTCGACTCCATGATCGACAAGCTGGAGAAGTCATGAGCACACCCGTGGAGGGAGATGTCCCCGACGTTATCCAAGCCATCCACGATAAGCACAAGGAAACGGTGCTGGCAGCCGTCGCCGGAGATGAGGTATACGAAGCAAACCTCTGGTTGGCCGTGGGGTACTTCGTCCACGGCGCCGGGCGGTGGCGCAAGAAGGATCTGGTTCTCAGCCAGGACCAGTGGCTGGATCTGCTCATCCGCACTGGCAGGAATCCCAACCTCGTGAACATCCTTCCCCAGCTGGAGCGGGAGACAAAAGAGGATACGGATCCTTTTGGTAAAAAGGATCCGCATGGAGGACGACCATGAGTGTAAATGGGGACAATGACCATCCCTGGGAATGCGATGCATGTGGGGGCGCAGGGCAAGCTCTGAGTGGCCCTTGCATGTGTGGAGGCAGCGGACTAGCCGTCGATGCCGTTCGCTACCTCCGAGAACGTGTATACTGTCTAGAGCAAGAAATCGAGAAGCTGGAAGCCAACAAGGAAAAGGCCTCCACGTAGGAAAAAAAGAATGAAAACCGTAATACTGATGGCCCTAGTTACAGTGGCCCTGAAGGCCATTCTCGGTTTCCGCTTCCCTTGGGAAGTATGCGCCTGCTGCGGCAAGAAAATGGGAGAACATGGGACCGAAGAGGCCGACCTCGCCCTGGCCCTGGAGCGACTCGCAGATCCCAACATGGAGACGAAGACGCAGAAGGAGGTCGAGCGCGAACTCCTCGGGTGACGGGAGGGAAGCGTGTACTCCGTCGAGTGGAACACGAAGGCGCTCAAAGAGCTACGGGCTCTTGAGAAGAAGGAACAGCAGAGGATTCTGGAGCGATTTCTGCCCGGAGAAAATCTCTGAAAAGAGGTTCCTGCCGGGTGGTTCTCATTGATGTGCGGTCTTGATTGAACAAAAGATTTCCTATCGCAGCGTCCGGTGGGAAGTACCATAATAGTCCCCTCCTTTCCTGAACACTCTTGGATGGGAACATCCAGCAGGAGAAACAACATGTCCGTTCGACTACTTCTTTCGCTTTCTCTTCTGTTTTTGGTGGGGTGTGCTTCCGTTCCTCAGCGTATGCCGGCTGAGGAAGCCGTGCAGGTTCTGGATGCCCTGAACCGAGTGCGCACTTCCTGCCGGGCCACCCACCTGAACTTCCAGAAGGGAATCTCCCCAGTGGATTGCCGTTGGAGTGAGCGCAGCGATCTGCTGATGAGCTTTCCCAACAAGGAGCTCTTTCTGGAGAACCAGGAAGGTGTCTCCGACTTCATCTCTTCCTGGTGCCAGACCCACCACCTGGCTGTCGGGAGGCACCCCATGATCCAGTTCGTCATCAGAGAAGAGGGTTTTTCTCGAGGACTGAAGTGCAAGGAGCTCGTGAAACTCCTCGAAGGAGAAAACTGAGAGACTCATGGCCCAAAGAGAGTTCGACAAGCAGCTGGCTGCAACCCTCTGGGAGCGCATCCAGCTGTCCACCAGCAACCACCGTCTCTATCCCAAGCAACAGCAGGGAGGCGTGCTCTTCGTGGGCTACGCCGACTTCACCGTCTCTCTGGACGGGATTCCTCTGCTGTGTCTGCCAGGGAACAGTATCAAGCTCATGGGAGACCAGCTCCACTTCGATCCCAAGGCCGAGAAGGCTCGAGATGGAAGCCCGCGCTGGTTCCCTCTGTGGTTCCCGGTGTCAGGAGAGGTCCGGGCGGTGCTCACCGAGAAACTCAAGGTCGAGGAACGCATCGTCGAGATGTGCCACGATGCTGTGGCCCAGGTGAACCAAGCAGCTGCTTACAACTCGTAACAGCAGAAAGGTAAATAAATGAAGCGGATCCAGATTCTCAAGCGCCTGAAGAAGATCAGCCCGGGAGCAGCTATCGAGCTTCTGGGGATCCTGCTGGTAGCAGTCGCCGCGGTGGGATTTCTCGTTCTTTCTTTCGAGGCCCGGGGAGCCGATTTCTACCAGTGGGAGACCGAAGCGGGCACTCTGGAGATCACCGACGATCCCAAGCGCATCCCCGAGAGCTTCCGCGAGAGCGCCCAGGAACGCTCCTTCGAGGAGCTGGACGGAGTTCGCTGGACTCCGGTCCAGAAGGAGACTCCTCTGCACATTCCCACTCCAGTGGTCGTGGAGAAGAATCCTCACCGGGAGGAGACCTGCGACGGACCCGTGCGCTTTCTGGAGAGTGAGTGGCGCCAGTTCGACGACCGCACCAAGCAGGTCTTCATCGTGCGAGATGAGTGCGGAAACGTGATCCTGGAGAGCTTCTCCTGGCCCGAGCTGCAGATCAACCGGTGAGGAGGACTTCATGGGAGACGTCTTCGACATCAATGACCACCCAGGCTTCAAGCCCCCGCCGGAAGATCTCTCCGGCGAGGATCTGAACTGGGAGGTCCCTCTCCTCCCTGAAAAGGAAGAGGAGCCGCCCCCGCTACCCAAGGGGCCTACAGAGACAGGGCGGAGATACTGTTCTCTCTGCCGTTATCGGCAGGACGAGAGACCCTGGTGGAGGAGGCTTCTGGCGAGAGCCAAGCCTTCCGACTACCTGTGCCTGCGTTTCGAGCGTACTCCCGTGATTCACCCCGTGACTCAGGAGATCACCTACTTCAGAAACTCCCTTCCCATTCCTGGCGCCCCTCTCTTCACCGAAGAGAAGTACCGTCGGTGCGAGGAGATCAACCAGGATGGTAAATGTAGCGAGTACGCTCCTCCGGAGAAGTGACATCGGAAGTAGGGATCTCTGGAGAGAAGGTAGTCTCCGCATTTTTTGGTAGATTTTCTTTCGTGATTAGTTCCTCACGAAAGGGGCTTGGGAGGGTCCCAGGCCCCGCCCTTTAGCTGCATACCAAGGTGGTAGCAGCCAGAAGACCGTAAGGTCCTCATCCCCGAGGCTTTCTCTCCGGGAAAGTCTCACCAGTCCATCAGGAGAAATGACAGTGTCGGAAAAGACCTATCAAATCAGCCGCGATTCCCACAACCGCCTGTGCGCGCAGGTGGTCGAGGGAATCACCGTCGGAATCAAGATGCACAGTCCGACTTCCCCCCGGGTGCTCGACCGAGGGGAGCACGGCTACGCCGTCGTGGACGTCGAGACCCCGCTCGGTCCGCTCCGGATTCGGGACATCAAGATCTTCTGGAGCCAGCGCCGGGAGGATTTCTTCGTGCGCTGGCCTCAGTGGGAGACCGGCCTGATCCGCCGGGACGGGCACCGGGAGCGGCTGGACGTGGCAGGTCCCTGGGACCAGGCTACCCGGCGGGACTTCTCCGAGCGGATCCTGGCTCTCTTCCGCCAGATCAAGGCCGAGGCCGAGTTGGGTACCATCGGGAGGAGCCACCGAGAGGACCTGGAGAAGCTGAAGAGCAAGCTGGAGAGCGACGGTCCCGCCGCCGAGGCGTAGGCCGACCCCCAAGAAGGACAGACAGGGGAGGGCTCCCGAGTGGGGCCCTCCCCTGGTCCGCGAAGGAGACCCAGTTTGGAACTGGTAGGAGAACTTCTCAGCGTAGAGAAGACGAAGGAAGGGCGGATCTATTTGGACTTCCAGTGTACCAACAAGGAAGTCTTTCGAGAGATTCTGGTCCCTCCGGCTCTACAACCGATCCCTACGGGACTCCTTCGCATCCGTGTCCATCGGCCATTTCTGACCGAAAAGGGAAGGCCCTCAAGGGAAATGGTCTTGTTGCAGCACGAGGTGCTGGAATGATGAAACTGGACCCTCACTGGCGACAGTTCGCAGCGAGCCGTCGCGACGGAGATGTCTTCGTCAAGATGCCTCGCTCGAAAGCCAGAGGGCTGGCCCTGGTATGGTCAGTCCTTCAAGAGAAGCATCCCGAGCTGAAGGAGAAGGAAGATCTCAAGTCCTTCTTCGACTTTCTGGCTGGAGAAGAGGAAGCTGCTGCTCAAGCTTTCTTTCCTTCTGTCTTCTACCAGCAGGAACTCTCAGGATGTGAGAAGGATGCGTCCACCTTGCAGCTCCTCGAGGACAAAGATTCCACAGGACTGATCAAGGAACTGCGCTCCGCCCTGTTGAAGGGAATGAAGAACGATCCAGCGGTCGACTGGATCGCTCGAGTCGGTGGTCCCAAGAGAAACCGACTGAAGGATCTGGAGAAAGTTACGGATTCTCCAGATACCCCTATCATCGACCTGGAAGAACTATACTCGTCTGACTGAACTTGGCCAAGTCCCAGACACAGTGTCAAAGGGACGCATTCAGCTCGCAAGGAGAAAAGAGAAATGCGCAAGCATCTCGTGACTTTGGTGGCCTTCGTGGCCATCCTCGGCCTGAGCACGACGGCTCTGGCTTTCGGTGACACCGTCAACAACGTGCAGGACAACTTCAGCCCCTCGGCTACCTCGGCCTCTGGTGCTCGCTCCGACGCCACGGGTCTCGGCGTGGGCATCGCCGATGGCGGCGACGCTCGCTCCAACAGCCGGGCTACGGGTGGTGACGCCACTTCGGGCTCGGCTTCGGGTGCCGCCGTGCTCGGTTCCGGGAACTCCCGGGTGGGACCGGTCGGAAACGGTACGCTCGAGGACGCGGTTTTCGGCAACAGCGCCAATCGCAACACCAACGTGGGCCTGCAGGGGCAGCTGGGCGTCTTCTCTGATGAGACGACCAACGACCTGGACAACAGCAACACGGTGAGCACTTCGACGACGACCTCGACTTCGCAGGGACAGGACCAGGGTCAGGGCCAGGAGCAGACCTCGGTCGGTGAAGTGGCTGTATCCAGCGACGACGACGTGAGCGTCGAGGGTGACAACGTGGAGTACGAGGCGCCGGACATCCCGGTGAACTCGGCTGCGCCGGTCTTCGCGGGTGCCTGCTCGCAGGGTGTCTCGGTCCAGACCTCCACCTTCGGTGGCTCCGCCGGTACCGGCAACCCGGTCTGCGACTACGTGGCCGTGGCTGGTGGGATGGTCGCCGCCGGTGAGCGGGACGAGGCCGTGCGCGTGCTGGGCAAGGCCGAGAAGGCCGCCGACTTCCGCTTCCGGATCGGCGTCCTCCGCTCGGTGCTGACCCTGGGTCTGCTCTAGTCGGACCCCGCTTCGGTTGATCTGATCCCGGGAGGGAGGGAGCCCCTCGTGTGAGGGGCCCCCTCCCTTTCCCTTGGCTGGAGAAAGACCCATGCCTTCCGACAAGTACCTGAATCGCTTCCTTTTCGTGGCTTCGCTGCTCATCATCAGCCTCTTCTTCCTGTTCTGCCTGCTGCCCGGCAAGTCCGAGGCCCAGGCCGTACAGGAGGCCCTCATCGGGACCTACTCCCAGAGCCCGACCCAGCCGGCTGTACCCAACCCCATGGTGGAGGCCTACCGTCCGAACACCAGCTTCGGACCCGTGGTGGCTTTCCCCCGCACCGAAGGTCTGCCGGTAGACTGGTCGGAGATTCGACGTGAGCGCCTGGAGGAGCTGGCGGCCGAGGCTGCTACTCGCATCCACTTCGACTTCGACAGCGCCGAGCTCGGCGAGGATGGGGGGACCACCGAAGGACTGGACCATCTGGCTGCTCTTCTCAAGGGCAACCCGGATGTGGGGCTCCTCCTCACTGGTCACGCCGACAAGGCGGGTCCCGAGGACTACAACCTGGCTCTCGGTGAGCGCCGGGCTCGGTCCGTGATGATGGCTGTGGCCGAGCGGGGAGTGGATTCTTCCCGCCTGCTGATCGACTCCCGGGGCGAGGACGAGCCGGCTCTTCTCGTGGTGGAGCCCGAGCGGGAGAACCGGCGCGTCGAGGTGGGTCTCTTCGACCTTTTCGCTCAGTAGGGACGAAGAAGTACCTTTCGAGAGGACTTATCTTATTCTCCTATTTTTGTGGAAGAGAAAGGCTTCTGCGACACGGGGTCGTAGAAGCCACCAGAAAGGGGTGTCCCAGTCTTGCGCTGGGATAGGAGAAAACCGAATGAACGCCAACATTCATACCATCGTGGGTCGCCTGGGCATGAAGCCCAGCGTGAAGAGCTACAAGCGCGCCGACGGGAGCGAGGGGACTCGCTGCTTCTTCCGCGTGATGGTCACTCGGCTGAGCGACCTGGGAAAGCCCCAGGACCAGCGCCGGGTGAGCGCTCTTCCCGTGGTGACCTGGGGCAACCTGGCCAAGCGCTGCGCCCAGTACCTGGACAAGGGTACCGAGGTGACCGTGGTCGGTGAGGTGATCCAGGAACGGCGCCAGCTGGAGGACGGCTCCTACCAGGAGTTCATCCAGATCCAGGCGAACTCGGTGCAGTTCGGTCGTCGCTCGCTGAAGAACGCTTCGCCCGAGACGCTGAAGAGCCAGATCGACGCCATCCAGGCCAGCCTCGAGGCCCAGGCTTCCGGTCACGGCTCCGAGGCCGCCGCCGGTACTCCGGCCCAGCCCGCCGAGAGCGACAACCCCTTCCCGTCTCTGGGTCAGGCCTCCGCCTAGCCCTCTCGAAGGACGCTCTCTGCCACGACCCAAGGGGGCTCTTCCCGGTGCAACGCCGGGGAGAGCCCCCTTTTTTGTTCACTGGGAGGAAACTGTGTTAGCAGGGAAGTGGATTCGAAGGCGAGTATTCTCCTCACTCCTTGGTCTTCATAGGAGAAAAACCATGCGAGTTGCCTGCATCGGAAGTCGTGGTCTGAGTAACCAGGAGCTGGATCTTTGCCGTCAGATGGGGCGTCTGCTGGTGCGCGCCGGTTACGAGTTGCACTCGGGGAACGCTCCCGGGGCTGATCAAGCTTTCGCCGCCGGTGGAAACGAAGTCGATCCCTCTTTGGTCTTCCTACACCTTCCTTGGCCCGGATTCGAGAAGCAGGCTGCCCTCCAGGGTAACCAGGTGGACACCTATCCCTTCGAGGACATGCGTTTCTACGTGGACATCGCTGCTGAGAACCATCCCTACTGGAACCGTCTGAAGAGTGGTGTGAGGAAGTTGCACACTCGAAATGCAGCCATCCTGGTCCCCGGAAAGCGCAACGTAGATGTTTGTCTGGCTTGGCCTTCTCGAAAGCCCGGTGGAGGAGGTACAGGGCAGGGCATGCGCATTGCCCAGAAGAGAGGCATTCGCCTTCTCGACCTCACCCGAGTAAACCCCCAGCAGGTCATCCGCTGGCTGGAGGACATTCAGTGAGAATCCAGGAAGCTATCCCCACTTGCAAGAGGGAAAGGCTCTACGCTCGACCTACCTCCTGGAAAGGTCAGGGTAGAGCAGTAGACCTCGGTCAAAGTCTCACCTCCCGAGTCAAGGAGGTGACCATTATCAACGAAAGAGGAGCAGCAGTAGGAACCGACTGGAGCCCTACTCCGGAAGAGATTCTGGAGGACTGGGAGCTGGTAGAAGCCCAACTGCTCTGGAAGGAGCAAGAAGGCTGACCGTCTTCTGCCTGGCTTCTGAAAGGAGACATGAGACTTTTGTCTCTACTCCACAAGACCAGGGAGGTCAGCGTTCGCCTCTCCATAGATTGCAAGTTCTGGAGCAGGAAGCCCAAGTGGGCTATGGTGTATCTGCGCGATACCCACATCGGAAATATAGACGCAGGACCGGTTTTAGATACCATGACGGGCATTATAGATGAGGCCAGAGAGCAGGAAAAGAGGGAGAAGGAACAGAAGAGGCAGGAAGCTCTTCGCCACTTCCAGGGATTTAGAGGAGCCAGTTCGTGAGCCGAAGTCGCAAGAAAAGGCCGTCAACTCGGCGCAAGAAGAGATCCCCCAAGAAGAAGTATTCGGGGTACTCCCGAGAGCCTACTACCATGGTGTTCCAGCCGGGGAGAGTCCAGGACGTTTTCTGGACGGGACCCCGCCCCACTTGGTTGGGATACCGCTAAGGAGAAAGACCATGGCTCGAGAACAAAAGGAAAAACCGGCCCCGCGTAAGGAGGAGGAAGCTCCCCGAGCGCCGGAGCCCAAGGACAGGCGCAACCCCGAAGTGGACGAGTCCACCGAGGAGGTAGAGAAGAAGATCGACGAGGTCCTGGGTGAGGGCGAGGAGAGCTCCGAGGAGAAGAACAGCCTGGACGATCTCATGGACGAGATCGAGGATGTACTCGAAAGCGATGCAGCTTCGTTTGTTCGTGACTACGTACAGCGTGGAGGAGAATGAAGGAAAATCTGTATACAGCTTTGGGAAACTTCAACGACGATCCAGAAGCACTGGAGAGGGCATTGGAGTACGCAGTAGGAGCAGGGGGAATGAAACATGGATGAGAGAGTGCTAAACACTGTAGCAGCGAGCCTTATAGCCGTTGCCGTCCTTCTGGTGGGAGGGGGATTCGCCCTCAAGTCTGCCGCGACGGAAAAGCTCCAGAGTGCCTTCCTAGAGGACTCTTTC
>WJJK01000226.1 GCA_014729705.1 Candidatus Altarchaeales archaeon
CCCCTTGTATTTGTCGAAGACCTCCCTCAACTTATCCTGGTGTTTCCTAAATGAACGTTCCCCACCCCTTTTTTTCAGTGAATAATCCAAAAGATTCTTGTTGGACTCCAACTGAGCCCCTCTACTGAGGTTGCTGCCCTTACCAAGCTGATGACCACCCCCTAAGCCGACGCCCCCGCTTAAATTGCCTCCACGGCCGAACCCGCCTTTCTGGGTGCAGTATTTACTTGACCTTTCGATTATGTTGGAGACTATTTCATCCAAACTCTTTTTGGGGTGGGCTTTATCATACGCCTTTTCTAAATCAGTTAAACTGGAGGTCGTATTCTGGAATTTCCGGCCACCCAACTCGAATTCCTCCCGTGTGGTGCCGTCGGAGCGGACCTCAACTACGCTTCCGTCACCTCTTTTTCTGAACTTACGCTCCCCTATAGTCTTCTCCTCTAAATAACTTGTGGAGGGGGAATATTTTTCCTCCAGATCCTGGAATTCAGCCCCCCACCCGTGCACTAAATCCCCTTTAACGGAGTACTCCTCCTTTATCGACCCGTCACCCAAAACTTCCACCAACCGGCCGTCATAGAGTTTGCGGAACCGCCTACCCCCTATCCAACGCTCCTCGGAGTATCCCTGATCCATTGATTCTGAATTAAATCACTGTCCTTAAATAAGAAGACCTAAACCGGAGGCTAAGGCTATGATTAATCCGAAGAGGATGCAGAACAAATCAAACCGCATTTTTTCTGCGAACCGCATCAAAGCCTCCATGGAATAATACCCGGTTACGAAGGAGGCAAGGGTCGCAGACAAAAGGAAGTCGGGATCCGCGGGTAATCCGTGGAGGAAGACTTCAGCTGATATGAAACCCAAAACCGCAGGCGCACTCAAAAGAAAACTTGTCTTCAACGCCTCGGAAGGCTTAAGGTCGCTTAAAAGCAAGGAGGACACGGTGACGGCGCTCCGCGATATCCCTGGCAAAACACTTAAACCCTGAACCCACCCCACAACCAAAGCCTCAAACCAACCCAAATCATGCGTGAATTTTTCCCCGTATCTCTTATGGGAGACATACAATGAGAAACCTGATAACACAAGAAGCAACCCCACAAGAAGGGAGGCTAACTCCCCGGCTAAAGCAGCTATAGCCTCATAAACCGAGAGATAAATCAATCCCCCGAAAAACAAACTCACAAACGAGGCTAAAACCAAAAAACGCGTTAAACCGGTGAGCCTGCGGTTAAATAATTCAACAAATATTTTAAACCAATCACCCCGGAATTTAACCAACACCGCAAGCAAAGTCCCAAAATGCAGGAAAACACCCACCCGAAGAGCCTCAGCAATCGACACCGGGAAGAAACCCATAAGAAACAAAAAACTCTGGCCACTGGAGGAAACCGGAAGCCACTCAAGCACACCCTGAAGCAGACCCACCAACAAACCAACCCACCAATCCATTCCAGAACATAATTAATAAAACCAAGATTTATAAAGAAACACACCATATAATTAGAATTCCCGACGCATTAACACACCAAAAAAAAGGAGGGCCTATAGCTCAGGTCGGAGTCAGCCGACGACTAATGGGTCCTCTTCGCTTAAGGCTTGATGACCCGGAGGAATCCAGCGAAAACATACAAAAAGGGCCCATAGCTCAGTCTGGCAGAGCATCCGGCTTTTAACCGGAGGGTCGCGGGTTCGAACCCCGTTGGGCCCATTAAACGGGAATCCCTTCACGGTTGAGCGGCTTCGGCTTAAACCTCACCCCCTCACATAAAAACCAATAAAAAAAATTTAGGGTCACTGGGTCGACTAAAGACCTGTTTCGGCCTTTGCGGATTTTCTTCAGGCGCCTTGATAGTGCGATCATAGGTTTTTTTTATTGATTATTTTTTTTGTTTCAGTAGTTTATCGTATTCCCTCTCAGTTAGTTCGGGGAAAAGCAGGCTTGTGAATCCACAGTTGTTGCAGATTTTTTGGTTGAATATTCTCCCTCCTGCGTAGGATTCCTTTGAGAGATCCCAGCTTACATCCCTACCCAAGCATTTAGGGCAGACGGTGAAGGCTTTCTCCTCATCAATCATCTCTTTTCGGTAACTAGATTAACGTTTTTTTTTTTTATTCTTCTTCGTCTTCTTCGGTGTCTAAGCCTTTGGTTATTTCCTCGACCCCTTTGGCGGTAACGGCTGTGCCTAGTAGTCCTCCTAATACAGATAATATTGGTGCTGCCATAATAGGTGATGTGTTTTAAAGGTATTTATTTGTTTTTTTTTCTCTGAGAGGAGGTGTCTTTTTTATATACTAAAAACTAATTTTCTTGTTATTAGGGGGTTTTAGGTTGGGTTTTAATGATAGACACGGTCAGGCGAGCGTAGAATACCTGGTTGTTTTAGCTGTTGCAGTAGTCATCGCGGTTGCCGCGGTAGGGGTGTTGACTGGGTTCATTAAAACCGGAACCAACACGCAGTACCAGAAGAAAAGCAGGGTATACTGGGGCTCCGCAGATATCGCCATCATGGATTGGGAGTTACTGCCCTCCGGTCAAACCTCCACCCTGATTATCAGAAACAACTTAAACTACCAGATACTGCTATACAACGTCAGCCTCCAAAGCATAAACACATACAATGAAGACATAAACCAATACATGGTGCCGGGGGACACTTATAAACTTACTAGCACCTCAATATCCTGCGACTCAGGGCAAACCTACTCCTACACAATCGAATTCCACTACAAAAACGTGGACGACGGTTTAGACGGGAAACAGTTCACTGGAGTCGAAAACCTGGTCGGCAGCTGCTCAGACTGAAGTAAAAAAGAGATATTTATCGACCTATAACCCTAATTAATTACTCAGATGAAAAGCCACCGCACCCGAACACACATACCCCCGTCAACCGAAGGCCAACCCTCCCTAGATGAACTGTTGGGAGGGGGATTACCGCAAGGCAACATAGTGCTCGTATCAGGGACAGTGGGGTCGGGGAAAACCATATTCGGACTGCAGTATCTGGTTGAAGGCGCCAAAGAAAAAGAAAACGGGTTATACATCTCATTCAACAACACAAAAAAAGACTTACACAAAATCGCAGGGGAATTCGGCTGGGACATTAAAGCACTACAAAACCGGGGGCAACTAAGAATACGGCACATAAGCATCGCCAAGGAAAGCTCGGTTGAAGTTAGGAAAGAAATCTTCCAACTACTCAAACAATACCGCCCCCAACGAATAGTCTTAGACTCCCTCACAATGTATTTTCTGATGCTAGAGTTAGTCGAGCAAATGGAGACGCTTATGGGATACAACCTGGATGGGTTAAGCGCCCACGTAAACAAACAACTACTTCTACGGCTTGCGATAACCGAGTTATACGAACAAATAAAGCTCTCCGGCGCAACAGCCCTGATATTAACGGAGAGGGTGGAGGAGTGCGCCCGAACGCGGATGGACACGATAGCTGAATTCCACTCCGACGGATTAATAATACTAGCCCCCAAGAAAACCCAAAAAGAATTCATCAAAACCATTCAAATCCTTGAGATGAAGTACACCCGCCACAACCAAAACACCCACGCCCTCAAGATGACGGGGGGAGGCATCCAAATCGGAGATAAAATATGAAAGTCAGCATAATCTTATTGATACTACTATTTGGATGCATAACCCAGCCCCCACAAAACACGCAAAAACAATCCCCCACGAAAGCCAACACCACGCAGATGAAAAACCAAACAAAGTATGTCGGTGAAGCCAACAAATGCCTGAACCAATCCAACAGATTCCACCAGAAAAACTGCCTAATCAAGCTAGCAGCCAAAAGCGGGAACCAAAGCATATGCTATAGCCTGGAAAACGGCGTCCTACTGAGCTGGAGGGATGATTGCCTGCGCTCCGTGGCGGCGACATCCGGCAACCACAGCATATGCCGGCAAATCCATTCCGAAAACATAAAAGACATATGCCTGGGGGAGGTGGCAGTGGTAAACAGAGACTCAGGACTCTGCGACCTAATAGAAACCCGGCAATCAAGGGACTGGTGCTACAATAACGTAGCCCCCCAACTTCGGGACGCGTCCCTATGCTCCAAGATCACCCACCAAAACCGGAGAGAAGACTGTCTTATGAAGTTAGCATTAAAACGCGGGGAATATGAG
>WJJK01000227.1 GCA_014729705.1 Candidatus Altarchaeales archaeon
CCACAGTTTACGAAGGCTGTCGGTTTGGGGGACACCAAAGCCGGTCGCTTCCATAAAGGCCACGATTCCCTGGGCTACCTCTTGTTTATATATTTGCCAGCCGGATCTATCAAATTCGGCCTGGGCAGCGGATACTTCTTTGTAGCCCCCGTTGGCTCCAAGTAACATTGACAAATCATCTGGCTGTTGCTGTTGAGGGGGTTGTTCGTCTCTTGGAAAGAGTTCATCGAATTGAGCATCAACTGCACTTTTTTCAGTAGAAGAATTTTGCGCTTGCGTAGCACTTGCAATATCCAAAGGCTGCAAACCAAAGGCTGCAATGTTGGAGTTGCCTTTTGGCTTTTCGTCAAGATGTCCTTTGGCTTTCCCGGAGTCGCCTTTTGACTTCTCCGAAGATGCCTTTTGACTTTTGAACCAGGGGGTCAGGAGTTCGTAATCATCATTGCAATACTTATCAATTAAGTCCGGTGATACTTCATAAGGGGGATCGAAAATCTCAATTGTGGTGGTCCAATGCATTAATCTGGCTGCCCCGGTTGGCTTTGTTATTTTGACGAAACCACATTCTTCCAATTTTTCATTGATGGTGTTTAGTTTTTTGACTCCGATGCGACAGGCTTTGGCCAGGGTTGCCATCGTAATCTTTTTGACCTCGCCTTTCATTTCGAGTCTGCAATAAACTGCATAAACCCCGAGAGCATCAGATCCAACAATTGGCATCCACATATCATAAACATAGTTCGGGATTCTGACATCTCCGATTTTTCTGTGAGTGGTAAACTTTATACCGCCTTCCTCTGTTTCCTGATAAGAAAATGAACGTGCCATAATGACTCCTTTGCTAATAAAAAATCCCCTTTCGTGAGTAGCAACCCCCTGACAGACAGATTTGTTTTAGGGGGTGGCAAGCCCCCGAAGGTAGGTTCGGGGTTGCCACTCAAGAAAAGAGATTTTTCTTAGTTAGTATTTCATCTGTCTGTCTTGTGCTTATCTGTTGGTCTGCCAATCCAACACTCACAATTGTACTATAGGTTATGGGCGTTGTCAAGCATTGATTGTAAATATTCATATCTACTCATTTGGATCCTCCAAAGTGCTTCTTCCAACCCACGTCAGGGCTGTCCGGGTTAAATGACAAAATCGTATTAATTTGGCAACATCATCTTCGGATTCTATCAACCTCCCCACCTGCACATCATCCGGGTTATCATCTTCATTCTCGAAAGTGATAAACGTCTCTCCATCCTCAAACATCGTTATCCCGAGAATTTCTCGGCCATCGGCCTCAATACGTTGAATGATTTCCTCCGTTGTGATGATGTCAGGCATACGTTGTACCTCCAAGTTAAAGGACCTTTGATGTTTTTCCAGTAATTGTGCAACGGCATCACTTCGTTCCAGTCCCTCAAATAGCTTTTTTCTGATGCTGTGTCGGATTCTATACTGGGTAACTTTAAGTTGGTTGTCTAATTCCATGTCTAGCCGTAAGGCGTCCAGGGCGGTCAACAGCCAAATGTAATTAACTTCTTCTTCGCTCAGTTTTATAACTGTATCCATATTTCACTCCTAATTTTTTGGCCAGACGCTTCATTTGTTCTACAGTCCGACCTCGTTTAATTTGACGATAACCCTTGTTGTTTGTGTGTCTACGTTTTTTACGGTTTCTTCTTGGCATACCCTCTCCTTTGTTTTTTTACCCCGGCCACAGGTGACCGGGGCATCTGCCGCAAAAATAAAACAAATATTCATTGATAGAATTGGCAGATGGCCCCCACCCGGACTCGAACCGGGATATGAGCGTTACAAATGCCCTGTTCTGCCATTTGAACTATGGGGGCGTTTGTCTTACTTACCAGACTTAATCTTTTTGATAGTTTTCTTGTAAATCTGAGTAAGCATTTTGTTACGTTGGGCTTCCCGGCGATAGTAATCGGTCGTGCGTTTTTTGTCAGACATTTATTTCTCCTTGTCCATCAGTTCTTTGAGGGCCTGGTACGTTTCTGAGAATGTGACCGAGTGACCTGTTTCCTCGGTGAACTTTCTGGCCAGGGCTCGGGTAGAATACCTATACTTACCATAAACTTTGGTGGCCTTTCCTTGATTTTCGATCCACTCCTTAATTTTGTCTTGCATCTTTACCTCCTTGATTATTACACTGTAATAGAGCATCTTGAGCAAAAGTCCGGCACCGTTCCATAATCCACTCCTGGCTTTTGCCCCACACTTCTTGCCAGTACCGAATAACGTGGGGTGGCACTATAGGATGCAGTCTGTTTTCGTGATAATCATTGATAGTCCACTTGTTAATTTTGCGGTGGCTGACCAAACCTGGTGACACACCGTAAAAGTCTGCAATGTCGTTTTGGGTCCACCCCTGTTCTATCAATTCTTCAATTTTGTGATAGTCCAGATTCGGAGCTTTCATGCGTCTGTGATGTGTAGCAAGGCGATCTGCAGAGCAATAACCAGGAACGCAATGCCGATTGCTATCGGGTTGTTTAAGACCCCGATAATTGCGGCATTCAGGACCATTACAGTAACGTGGTATTTTTGGTATTTAGTCATTAGAATAATCTCCTTTGCTTTATCTCCTTTTTCTTTTGTGATTTTTTCCAGGTTTCAATGATTTTACCGACATCGGTTAGACCGTTGTCAATTTGTTGTTCCCACCAATGCAGCCGGGGGACAGCAATCTCAACTGAACTTTGCTCAAGTTCAACGATCACGATCTCATCCCAGCCGGCCAGTAGAGCTCCGATAGCTTCACTCCCAGAGCCGCCAAACCGGATAAGCAGCCGGCGTTTGAAGCCCAACTTTGGCGGCAACAGCAGGGTACAAAAGTGCTGGGCGGCGGCAATGGATTTAACTGTAGCATGATTATTTTTGCTGGGAACCGGACCCCAACGAGGGTCGTTAGACAATCCCCCCGAGTTCAGTCGATGTTTGACTCGATTTGGACCGACCAAACCGGCATCTTTTTCGGTTTTGGTGGGTTTGGTCACATATCTGATTGGAGGCGCATCGAGCAACTGTTCAGCAACTTCGTATTGCCAGCCGCTTTGGTTAAAATAGCGGCTAACAAAGCCCGAATCGCCATAGGTGATATTGGGTGTCCCAACCGCTCTCGATTCTTTTCCGTAGGCCCTGGGTGAATACCCGGCTGCACTGGCTTTCTTGGTGGCTCCGGTACCGGAGGTTTTTTGGCCAGCCTGTAGGTCCAGTTGATGCACTGGGCAATCCTCAATACATTGCCACTCCCCTTTTTCGCCCTCGATGCATAAGGGGCTGTGGTGTAAGATGAGGTTGGCCGGGTAGCCGCCCTTTTCGTGGGAGTTATATTTGAAGCCATCTTGATCTTCATAGTAATCTTTTGGTCTAAAGCCATGTTCGGCATTAGTTAAAGAGATACTTTTCCAACCTGGTGCAATGGTGGGTGTTATTTTATCTCTATCAACTCGACATCCATCAATATTCAACCCCCCGGCCCCACTCATCACCGTGTTAACTATCAGGCTATCATTCTCCCAGGGCTTGAATTCGTTCGATTCTACGCAAATAGGTGTCATGGTACCTACCTGTAGCAGTACGTCGCTTCTAGCCCCACTGTGGAGGCTTCTGCGGCGAATCTGGGTGACTTTTAGCTTTGATAACTTGGTATTTACGGCTGCGGTGGCTTCAAAAGCTTGCTGGCCTCGCAAGGTGCGTTTTGAGTACCAGTGATTCCAACCCGTTACCCGGTGGATTTCTTCTGCCTGGTAACTGACAGGGGGATTTTGGTAGACAGCCAAAGGTTCGTGGGCCGGTTTGAGGGCGGTTGAGGCATAGTAGCCCTTGAGGGCTTTGGCCAGGGATGAGGTTGGAATTGTAACCATCGTTTGTGATTTAATGTGATCTTTGTCGTGCAACCAAGGTCGATCCCATCCTGGATGTAAATTCTTTTCGGCTCCCTGTTGAGCTTGCTTGATACTTTTGGGTTTACCGGATGAGACATCTATTTTTGGTCCAATTTCTTGCGGCTCTTCCCCGACCACCCTATCAGCATCCTTTTCAAGATTCTGTCCTTTGGGAAACCCACTTCCATAGGTGTACTGAAACATCTGGTCCAGTAAATCAAATCCACCTGCTTCAATGGCCCAGCCCATTCGGTGATAGGTCCGGGTACCACCAAACGAGATTCCAAAGGCAGCCGGGTGCATTACCTGGCGAGTAAGGTCCCAGAGGTAGGGGTCGAAAGTGATGTCAGTGTCCCAGGATTTACCCATGAAGCCCTTTGAAGATCGTTTGTAAACATCTCCCAGGGCTTCAGCGGCACCGTCTGATCCGAATCGTTGCCGAATAGAATCCAGGTTGTAAGGTGGGTCATCAAAAACAGCGTGAAAAAGACCTTCGATGTTTTGAATGATCCACCTGAATTGCTCCAGATAGTCAATTATGTTCATATGGTAGAGGGTCCACCGTCTACCGTGATAGATTTTCATTCCAGGCTCCAGAGTGGTAGTTGTCTAAATTTCGTTTTGTGGTTGGTATGTAGCATCCCTACCGATTTGTTGGCCGGGTTAATTCGCAACACGTTACACTTCTTAAGCGCAAGCTGTATCGTGTTCTTGGTTTCTCCCCTCGATCCGTCCCAGCAAGCTATAACCAGGTCGGCCCCCTTGATCATCTCTTGATTACGCAAATGAATTTTTTCGTTCGAGTGCGGATCGCCGGATACATAAATTACATCATCAGCGACAGATTCAATCAGGTGGTTCAAATGGGTTTGTGATTTCAAGGGCCAATTACTCCCATAGCTGGGATAGGGCATATACAGCACCAGCTTGGGATTATAGCCTACGCTTTGAACTAATTGCATCGTCCAGGCTGCAATCTGGTCAAAGCCCAGGGCGCAGCCGGATCGAAATTCCAGGTCCGGGCTGAATTTTTGGGCGAGATCCAAAATTATTTCGTAGGTTTTTTGAGTAACCCATTCTGTGATGGGATTATACTTGTAGCCGCCCAACTTAGGTGGTCTATGACCGGTAAAGGTAACTATCATGATTCTCTCCTTGTGACACGCTCACCCAGGTTCGAGTGAGCGTGTCTGTCTTACAGGTGGAAATTCTGACCAAAAGTCACGTTCCCTACACTCCAGCAGGTTATTTATTAGAACGGAATCTCATCATCATCTGAGATCGGTGCTGCCGGGGCATCTTCTTCGACCTTACTGTAGTCAATAAACCCAGTGCTTTCCAGGTACCGCTTCAAGAGGGTAAATTCCTGCTGGGCGATAGCCTTAATCGGGCTAGCGAATCCCTTTTTGGGTTCTTCCAGGATGCGCCGGGTCAACACGGTCCCTTCGGCCTGGGTCAGACCGGTTGCCGATGAGGTAGCAAAGATCCAGTTGAGGATATGATGATAGGCCACTTCTGCCTTATACTTAGCGTCCGTGGCTTCTTCAACGTTGTCGGCTTCGGTCACTCCTAAGAGTTCAACCATTTTGGCAGCAATAACCTGGGACATTCGTTGATCAATATCTCCCGGCGATTTCAGTTCTTTGCTATCTTTTTGCAAGAGATACCGCAATGCTTGAGGTCTTAAAACGCCGGTTTGGACATTACCGTAGGCAATCTCAACCATCTGGATCGCCTCTGACACCGCAAACTTAAGCTGAACATCATTGGCATCACCGGGGATGGTTTCAATATCTACCCCCTTGTTTTGCAGAATCCCAACCGCCCGGCGATAACCGTCCCAAGTCAACTGAATCTGCGGCTGCTGTTTCTGTGGTGACGCGGGCGCGGCCTTCTTTTGACCGGTGTTGATAATGTTGCCATCGGGCCAACTCAGAGGTTTGCCCGGTAAATGAAACCGGACCGTCTTTTTCCTGTTTGCCAGCATTACTGGAACGGCCACCACCTGCTTACCGATCCAGTCGCCATAATTGGTACCCAGGATTGCGGCAACCTGCTTGGCTGCACCGGGGCCGCAGGGCCGGACCTGATCGGTTTCTTCAAAGTATATCACGTCCTTAGCGACCTCTTTTTTGTCACCGAAGTTAGTTCGCAGCATTTCCCGGCGAACGTCTTTAATGGTCAATGTCAGGGGACCGGTACTCTCTAGCATCCCGGCGTCGATATACCGTCCAGGCCATGCTTCGCCAACTGAATGTCCAACCAGGCTTTGGCCGGGTTTAATATCACTTGTCATCTTTTCCTCCAATTCTTCATCTGTGTCTGTGAATTCTTGATACAACCAGGGTGGCAATTTGTCTTCAACGTGTTGGCAAATTTGCTGCCATTTAGCTTCTAAATCGTCATCTGATTCGACCGGCAACGAGGCCGACACTTCAATTGATTCATACTGCATTTGGCCGGGAAATTTCCGACTGTAAAACACTTTCCCGGTCGTCTTGTCCGTCATTTTTTGCTCCTTTCAAGAAGATTATTTTGAATTTTTCCAGGCCGTATTTATCGGCAAATTTTCGTAGACTGTGGAAGGGTAGCGATTCCCGGTGGCCGTTGATAAACTTGCTCACCGTACTTTGAGAACAGTCAATACTGCGAGCTAGCGCAGCTTGACTGATCCCTTCCATTTCCAAAAACACTTTTAATCTTTCATTGTGTCCTATCATTATTCATCCTCTACTAATTCTAAACGGATTGTCTTGCCCCGATATTCAAGGGTTACCGGACCATCGGTTAGTGCCTCTACCAAATCGGCACTAATTACCATGTCTTGCTGTTCTTGACCGGTTTCGCCAACATTTGGGATGTCGATCCCGGACAGGTCAATGTCACCACTAACCTGCAAATCTTTAAGGCGAGCGGCCTCTTTCATTGTGGGGTTATTAACTAACCGCTCTTGGTTCTCTTCAGTCAGGTTCAGGGCGATGAACCCGGTTCTTTTAGCCATCGGACCGGTTTTGAGAAGCTGCTGTAATGCTGGGATGAGGCGATTCAGGCGACTCAGTTGGCTGATCTCTGATTGAGAAACGCCGGTGGCTTTGGCGATCTCTTCCTGGGTCATCGGAGGGTTATCGGTGTCCCCTTGAGTTAGAAAAAGGATGTCTTCGGCTAACTGCATTGGGTTTGGTCTGATTCCCAGATTGACTGACAGGCTGGCTACC
>WJJK01000228.1 GCA_014729705.1 Candidatus Altarchaeales archaeon
ACGGAGAAAAAGCCGGGGAAATGTTCCCAAGAGGTCACGGAGACCCCAGCCCTTCACCGGGAGAAAAATATGCAGAACCCAAAGACATCTTTCGTATCTTCGCATCACACGGACTCACCCGGGAACTGAAGTTCCTCATTAAATATTGGGTGAAAAACTTCCGAAAAAACGATCCAAGAAGGGCGGAATACCTGAATATAATGGCAGAAGGGTATAGCCCAACGGAGTCGCAAAGAAAACTCTTGGAAAAATATCGGAATAGCAGGACTCCAAGGAGTGAACGCCTGACGAAAGAACAGCTCAAATACGATCAGTACCAGTTTGCGGATTTCTTGAAAAAAATCCTCAACAAAAAAACACCAAGAGACCTTCAAAAGTTGACCACCCGATTAATTTCTAGCCTCGAAGCCGGCAAAAACCTTGGCTATCGACAACCCACTCAAATCCAAAGACCTAGTCCACAGATGGTCCAAGAGAGCCCTTCTGGACCGGCTTCGGCGCAAAGTCGGATAAAGGCTACAACCAAAGTCATGAAAGCCCTTGGGTTACCAAACCCCTCTCAGATTAAAAGGCTCCCTCTTGGAACCCTCACAAAGCTGCTCATCCGGAGAGGACTCGGAAAAGTTCTTCCCTTTACCTTGAGGTCATATCCGAGAAACACCCAAGATGAGTTGAACACAATCGGAAAGATGAGGCCTGTTCTCAAAGATATTAGAACAGAACTTCCGAAACTACTTAACCCAACGGACCATCGTTCCCAAATAAACCGGCACTATTTCCGGCGTTATGAAAAACACCTGATGAATCGTCTGCAAGTCCCGGACTCCTATGAATCCAAGGTCCTGTTAAATGAGGCCTATAAAAAGCAACCTTAAAACCTACCACCCCTACCTTCCTCCTCCTCCTTCATCGTAAGTCCAATCACCCCCGCAATCTTCTCTGCGGCGTTGGACCTCTCTGCCAGAGTATCACCCGATCTCGAGTAGACACTTCGCAGAGCCTCGTTAAAGTTGGCATCTTTCGGGGTCCACAGATCGTTCATCAGTTTCCGAGTGATCGTATCCGTGTCCAGGTTGAGAAGATCGTAAATCGTCTCAACATCCAGAGATCCTTTCTGGTAAAGGTTGAAGAGGGTGTCGAAGATATCGTTATTGTCCCTCAGCGCCATTCTCGTAAACGTGAGTGGCGGAACAAGGACGACCTCATCTCCGTCTTCATCCAGTTCGATGAAACCCATACGGTGACACATGGGACGCAGCAGAGATTCTTCCACTAACTCCTGAATAGTCTCTCTCAGGAGCATGTAGCGAGTATTGAGAACCTCCAGATTGATTCGGTCACCACTATAGGTGCTCTCACCGGAGAGAAGACTCTCTGTAGTCCCAAGACCGGAATACATCTCTCGGTTAAGGAGATCAAAGTGACCACTCAGCTCCAATAGCCTCTGGTCTGAACCCATCTCCTCCCATCGAATCTCGTAATTGGCTACGATCGAATAATCAGGGTCGATCAAAGCCAAGTCCACCTGGTCCCGAAGTTCCTCAATGTCATTTGCGTCTGCATCTTCCGCCGTGACCATCCGAATGGGGGTCATATGCCGGGAAGCAATGCTCGCATTTGCCTGCCGAAGTTTGTCTTTATGAACCAAAGTTCGGAGACAACGCTGAAGGATAGAGTGCCCTCTAGGTTCGTAGGGACTCCTTTTCCTGGCCAGATAGTAAACAAAACTACCGGCATACGGATCAGTATTCAGAGGGATATTAGTCCCATTCTCCGCCGCCGCAGCAATCTCAGAAGGAATCGAATCAACGATTTTCTGCGCTCTCTTATTACCGGTCTTTGCCTCTTCGATAATGTTCCGGGTCTTTCCATCAAGAACCAACTCAATGAGCTTTTCCTGAGTGAATGGGAAAGACTCCATATGTACCTGTTCCGGAGGAAGAACGGTAATTCGATCCCACCCCTTGTAATTCTTCTGAAGCCACTTGAAGTGCCTTTCATCAGCATCCGGACGCTCTTCCTTCTCTACCCTCGTCTCCCCATCCTCTGTGATAATATGCTTAACATTATATCGAAGCTCTTCAGGCTCATCAGGGCTCGGGTCTTCTGCCCAGATATAAACCTCACCGAGGGTGTGATACTCGTGGACGATCTCGAGGAGTCTTTGCAGGAGACCAACCCTCCGAATCCACTTCGTACAAAATCTCCAGGACCTTAAAGCCAACTCTTGGTTACGAGCTTTTGGAACTCCGAGACGCACTTTACTGAGAGGGATCTCAGTATGGATATCGATAGCCTGACCGACGAAAGGATCATTATGATAAAAGAACCTGTAATAGGCCCTCATTTCGTCGAGGCTTTGAGGTAACTCCAGGAAATCAGTACTTAGTTCTGGACTGTACCAATTCCCTCCTCTTGCTTCGACTGTATTCTGACCGATACCGTACCCACCAGTCAGGCCAATCCCCTGACTGGCACCACCCCCTCCTCCACCAAAGGAGCAGGTGGCCACTTTGGACATCATGGTAGAGGCCACCACCCTGCGAGGCTTACCTGTGGTAACATGGGCCCTCTTGGAAATTTTGGCCACAACTTTACCCTTCTGTTTCTCAGCCATAATACTTCCTACCGGTTGAAAGATTATTCAACCAAAAATCTCCTCACCGGCAATCTAGGCCCAAAATTACGCCTTTCTCTTTTTTTCCTTACGCGGTCTGTCCGGGCAACCTTCTCCAACTCGGTTCGTTTCTCTCGGACATAGGACCTCATAAAAGAGGAAAGGTAATCACGAGCCCTTTCAACCTCAGATCGAATTCCAGGGCGCCTCAAGTTCTCGATTAGACGAGATTCAGAGGTCAAGGACACAATCCCGGACAGGGCTCTCTCAATCCGATCAAAGTTATCCTGGGCCCCCTCACTTAACTGAGTAAGCTGCTCAAGAAAGGAAGACACACGGGACAGTAAAACAGACCCGATACGCCCCACTTCCTCATCAAAAGGAGTCGTATCAATCCCCTCGTTCCCCGCAAGGTTCGAGATGTTGCTGAGAGCCTCTTCAAGCTCTTGAAACTTTCCTCCAAGATCAAAAACAAGATCTCCTTCCGTATACAACATCAGGTCAGGCTGAGACTCGACGAAAGCAGGGAGGAATTTTCTGGTAGATACCAGAATCGAAAAAGCATCCCTTATAAACTGCTGCCCGGAGAACCCCGTGATTCTCTTCTTCTTCTGAGACAGAAGATGCAAGGCTGCCGTAACATGTTCCAAAGCGCTTCGAATATGAAACTCTATAGCCCTCTCCCGAGCATTGATTGCTGCCGGGTCAAGGTTAAGAAAAGCTTTAGAGATCCGAGAGCCGCGAAATGTCATTATACAAGCCTGCTTTTCTTTTTGAGAGTCCCACGTTTAACTGCGACGCGGATCACCTTTTTGAGGAGGTCAATGTCCTTTGAGGACCCTCCTTTGAAGATACCGCGCCAGGAACCTCCCGCTTTTTTGAAAACTCGGGAAAGGAGGTCGAATTTGTCACCACTCTCCTCAATCTTTCCCTTGAAACCCGTCCCAAGAATCTTCTTAATAAAACGATGACTCGCTTTCGTCGGCCAAACCGGATTTATCTTATTTGAAGACAAAAGGGCCTCCTTTGTGTACATACATACGTATGTATAGAAAGACTATCTAGGCGCCTCCTTTCGAGGGAAAGGGAGGCATAACTATCATATGTGTAAATTATAGGGGAATCAGTATCAAAACCTTCTTCGCCGTCTCGGAATTTGTCTACTTGGGTGACTTCCCCCTTTAAAAGCTCTTTTCCTAGCGAGCCTCCGGTTCCTGGAAAGGGCAGTCGGGCTCATTTCTTTCCCTCTCCTCTTGGCAATATGCCCTTTTTTGTCAAGTTTCTGGCTTGCCAGCCAAATCATCCGGGCAATCGCATCAGAGCGGTCATCATGTTTTCCTTTTACCTGTGGAGCCTGAACAATAACGATATACTTTGATCTCCACTCCTCCTGCAGCTCCATCAATTCCTGGAGATATGGGCAAAGGTGTTTATCTCCCTCCAGCGGATAATTATATAGCTTCAATTTCTGCGCAAAGAGCATATCCTTGAAATTCTTCCAGATCCGAGATTCCAGATCCGGCTTAATAGGCACAGACTCGAGCTGTTTGAGACCTTTCCTGTGAAGAGCCTGTTCTAAAGGAATTCCCGACCAACGGTCAAACATACCTTCAGAAATGTAAAACCTCTTGCTCAACTCATGGACCACGGAAGCGATCTCTTCGAAAT
>WJJK01000229.1 GCA_014729705.1 Candidatus Altarchaeales archaeon
AGGGAAGCGCCTCCGGTGAGAACGTGCGAAGTCTGCAAGGTATCGTCCAAGAAGGCAGAAACGAGCATAACCCCCGTGAAGCTGCGTAGTGGAGATAAGCTACGGTGGTGTTGTCAACGGTGTCTATACGATATGGCTCCGTATTTTTCTACGTATCAACCGAGGCGGGTACCGAAGAGAAAGCCTAGGAGGAGGCCGCGTGTCAGACGGGGACATACATAAGGTTGACCTTCCTGCGGGTACTAACTATCTACGTGCTACGTCGAGAGATTCGATTGCTGAGTCTATGGCAACCGCGTCCCTCGCGTCTCCTGGGCGACCTCTAGGGCGACCTCTAGGGCAGCCTGTTGACGTTGCTTTGAGGATACTGAAGTCTGCTAAGAAAGTCATAGCGTTTTTAAGCAGAGGCAGCTCTACCAGGGTGTCGGTAGAACGGGACGTACTTGTAGGGCTGTTAAAGGATTTGATCGGTGTGATAGATATGGCATGTACTCAGGAAATCAAACTGGAATCAGGAATGAAGATGTCACGGTACATTTTGGCATTTCAGTTAAATGATTACGAGATAATGCGTTTGTCCAGCGGTGGTGAGAATATGGGGGTACTTAATTCTCTGGTCGAGGAGCAAATCCATAGGGAGCTACCAAGTCTACTGGCTGATAGCGCTGTACTGTCCCAGACGGTAGATGCTTCCACGCATCAGCATAGATATATCATGAGCTTATTCCTCGGCCAGAAGATTGACCCTTGATTACACGTCTGTAATAGATATAAGGAGCACACGATGGAACTACATGAGGCAGAGCGGATAGCGTCAGACCTCTCCTTGATGAGGGAGACGTCGGGAAAGAACGCTAAGATGAATCTGGCAAAGACCTGGAATTCTCCGTCTCATCGTGAATTTCTCGACCTAGTCGGAGACTCAGACAAGCAGTGGTACACTACTTGGGAGTCCGTGCGCAAGACGAGAATTCAAGCAGGAGGCGATATGCCCCTGGATGAAGTCCTCTATGCCGCCCAGAACCGGCTAGCTTCCCCCGCAGAAACGAACTCGCGCATACGGGCCAAGCTGGATGAGGGGTGGCCGGAGAACGTGATGAAGGCCATCATCAACAAGACCCTCGACGCGGGCATAACGGTCAAGTCGATTTTGAAGGCCATTGGCGGAAAGCCAAGAACGTTTCAGCCTGCTCTCGCTGCTGATTGGTGTAAGATGAGCGATAAGATACGACTGAAGGAACTTGGAAGCAGGAGGTATGTAGCGACCCCCAAGATGGACGGTCTACGCTGTCTCTTCTTCCTCAATATGCCAGCCGAGGGCGTGTACTCCAGGAGCATGAAACCTCTGAAGAATATGGGAAACCACCTTCAGGCTCTCAAGGAGGTTTTTACAGAGCCATGTATAATAGACGGTGAGGCTTTGTCAGCGTCGAATGACTGGGCTGATAGCGTAAGCGGGGCGAAGAAGGCAGGGTCAAAGAAGGCCATGCACTTCTATCCGTTCGACTACATACCCGGGGATGAGCAAATACGCAATGAGTTTGTCATGCCATCGGAGAAGAGGTACGAGCATTTGATGAGTAAAGTGGATCGGCTATCCCCGGATATGTTTCGTCTGGTCATTCGCTCTCCGCATTTGCGTACAATAGATGACGTCATGGAAGAGCACTGCTTGTGCGCAAGTGAAGGATGGGAAGGCATTGTCCTTCACGACATGGATTCTCCGTACTCGTGTAAGCGCGCTCGTTCTTTGGTCAAAGTGAAGGAGTGGCAATCAGCAGAGTTTACGTGCATCGGTTTCTTCAAAGGATCAGGTAAGCACTCAGGTCGCCTCGGAGGTATTATGGTAGAGGGCTCAGGGGTGAGGAGTGAAGTGGGCACGGGGTTCACTGATCACCAGAGAGAAGAGATTTGGGAAAACCAGTCTCGCTATATCGGCCTTACTGCTGAAATCAAATTCTTTGAGGTGACGCCGGATCGTTCGTTGCGCTTTCCCTCTTTCCTTCGTTGGAGAGAGGAATAGGATCCACAATCGGAGAACCAGGATGCTGACAGAAGAGCAAAGAAACCCGTCATCTAAGAGGATGAAAGAGGCCGTGAAGTGGTCAAAGAAGCAGGGCTCAGGCAATGGCAAAGGGTCGGCTCCGAGACCTGTGGACAAGGCCAGATTTGATGAGAACTATGATGAGATAGACTGGTCTGCGCACAGGAATAAGTGATGGGTCTGGAAGAGCTTCTTCGTGAGGTAATAGGCGAGAGTCCTCGTGGAACTCAGACTGAGGTGGCTGCCAATACGGAGCTTACCCAATCAGAGGTAGCCAACTGGCTACGAGGCCAGAGACCTATTCCCCCACACAAGCTGATACAAGCAGTTGACTATTTTATCGATAAGGGTGTTATCAACATTGATCTGGAGATTGTGCGCCATGTCTCTTGAGATTTTCCAGGTAGAGATAACCTCAAGATGCAACATGAGGTGCTCCTTCTGTCCTCATTCGGAGATGACTAGAGACAAGAAGGACATGTCTCTCAGTGAATTCTCTCTGGTTGCGAAGAATTTCAGACGAGGGCAGCGTGTAGGTCTTCACGTAATGGGTGAGCCCTTGTTAAATATCTCATTTGAGTACATAGTCAAAGAGACAATAATGGAAGGGGCATTACCGGAGATTGCTACCAACTCGCTGGCTCTTTCCTCTCCAGAAAGGCGAAGGGATATACTTCTCTCTGGGCTTCAGTTGATGATTTTGGATATTTCAAGGTATAAAGAAGAGCAGGAGGTAATGCAGAAGGCCATATACAACGCAGAAGCTACCGTTGGTCTCGCATGCGAATTGTTCGCAAAAGGCTATTTTGTTCCTCAGATCCTACTTCAGATAGTGCTAAAGAAAGGTGTTCGCCAATGCTTTTCTGCTGATATGGTGAACAAGGCATTCTTGTATCCAGAAGTATTGAAACTACACTCTAAGTTTCTGGACTCATGGGCTGGACACAGGAAAGACTTGGCTGAGAAGTCGTTTGTTTCCCCGCCAGAGAAACGGACGCCATGTGCGGAGCCATGGAATCGTGTCGTAGTTCTTCAGGACGGGAGCGTAGTTCCCTGTTGCCGTGACGCTTTTGGTCAAATAGTTTACGGTAACATCTTCAAAACATCATTGCAGGATATTGAGGAGAACAGCCCTGTCCTGCGTGATCTTCGCGATAAAATGATGAATCAGGAATGGGACTTACTTCCAGAGCCATGTCGGTCCTGTAGAGAGTGGCATATACCTATGGATAGACGTGTAGGAGATGACGAATGACCTCTATCGAAGAGACGGATTATGTGGCTGTAGAAGCAGAGGGAAAATGGAGAGGGGTTCGGACGCTATTCGTAAATACTAGACACAGGGCTGCGATAGAGAGGAAGCCTGAGGTCTACAAAGAACTGGCTGAGGCTCATAAGTGCTTGCATATATACTTCGGGGTTAAGCAGTCATTCTATTCGCACGATATGGCGCTGGAGAACCCAGATACGGTTCTGTTTCTTTCCGAGAGGTTCCTCCTTACGTTGGAGCATGATTTTTTGGAGGCACCAGCTATTCCGGTTGGATTGTTCGGACCTCAAGTAAGGCACCTGTTTACAATCAATGAGCAAATGGACCTATCTCAGGGGATACAGGATGCCTCCATATTCGCGCTTGCCTACGAAAACGCAGAACTGAAGATAGACGCTAGGCTATCGACATGCGTTCTATCGGGTCCACAGATCATCGACCTGCACTATTGCAACGAAAAGGAAGCGAGATGAATTCGTCTAAGTTGGCAGCGGCAGCAAGCCATTACAAAAGTTTCTGTGAGGCTCTGGGTATTCCGATGAATACCGATCACTCGGTTGACACCCCTATGCGGGTCGCTCGCATGTTCCACAATGATTTTCTCGTAGGTGTACGAGAAGAGTGCCCCAAGATAACCACGTTTCCGGTAGATTCGATGCTCCGGGATCAACTCGTCATTCAGTGCGGAATCAGGCTGAGATCTCTGTGCTCCCATCATCACGTTCCAATCGTTGGACGTGCTCACGTTTGCTACATTCCAGGAGAGTCACTTCTGGGACTCTCAAAGATCGCCAGGATTGTCCGCTGGTGCGCGGCGAGACCCTGCGTTCAGGAAGAGCTGGTTCACTTGATCAAGGATACGATCAAGTCCGCTATCAATCCCACTTTCATCGGGATTAGCGTGACTGCCGAACACGAGTGCATGTCTTGTCGAGGCGTCACTGAGCCGGATAGTCTGACAACGACTAACGTTTTCTGGCCTTCGCACAACGAAGACACCCGGCAAGAGTTTTTCCTTGCTATAAGCCACTGGCTACAGGCCAGAGGCGCAAACCGATAGGGCATCTATGCTAACCTGTACCAAAACGCTTACTTGGTGTTCCGCTCATCGTCTTCTCGGGCATGAAGGTGCGTGTGCCAGGCTCCACGGGCACAACTACCGGGCTGATATAACCTACGCATCAGATTTGGATAACGTAGGTCGAGTAATCGATTTTTCTGAGATAAAGGACCGAGTAGGCAAGTGGATTGATGATAATTGGGATCATCGTGTACTTCTGCATGTAGAAGACCCCCTTGCTACAACTCTCCGAAGGGTGCTTCCTTCAGAAGAGGTGTACGTTCTTTCTTTCAACCCTACTGCCGAGAATATGGCGCTAGTGCTATCGGGGGTTGCACGGAGCCAAGGACCACAAGTCGTTCGCGTCAGAGTTTGGGAAACGGATAGCGGGTGTGCGGAATGGTCCAGTATCAAGTAACCGAGATAATCCCTACTATCCAAGGTGAAGGACTTCACGCAGGGTGGCCGTGTGTTATTCTGCGTTTTTCTGGATGTAATCTTTGGGCATCACCTACAGAACCTTCTCCGGTGTGTCCCTGGTGCGATACACCACAGATGCACCAGGGACACGTAATGGATATGGAGCATGTTGTTTACAAGGTTATGGGCTACAAGCACTCGTTTCGTAACAATAATAACGTAGGATTGGTGATAACAGGAGGCGAACCGTTATTGCAACTAACTGATGACCTGCTGTGGCAATTGACTGGAATGTTCTCGTGGATAGACATAGAGACGAACGGCACAGTGTTGCCCAAGTTCGACAAGTATCGCTATGAGGGAGTAGTATACTTTTCGGTGGCACCGAAGGTGCGTAAAATTGTTTGCGAGCCAGATTGGATAAAGGTGCTTATCCCAGACAAAGTGGACCTTCTGGAATACTGTAATGAGAGGTATCCCTATTGCCCGGTCTACGTCCAGCCTGTTGACCCTCTGAATATGGATGAGGGATCTGAGGAGGCGTATCAGAGCAATGTAGACAAGTGCGTTAAGCTAGTTCAGGAGAGGGGCTATAGGCTCTCTATTCAGGTCCACAAGATTATCAGCTTGCCTTGATTTTCCTGGAGCGTATAACCAACGCTCACACGCATTAACCATGTCCATTACGTAAGGAGGACAATAGCATGGATCTATCCAAGATCACCCTGGAAGACCTCGTTGAGGTGCTTGCAGACGCTATCGCTGCCCGCCTGGGTGGCGATTCCGGTGGACCGGCTTCGGAGACGGTTCCGAGGCAGGTCGATGATGGCGATGGGGACGAGTCCCCCAACGAAGACAACCCGGCCGACGAGGTCGAACCCGGCGATGAGGAGGAAGACGACGAGGGCGACGAGGATCTCGTCACCGAGGAACAACTCACCTTCGTGGACGAGAACTTCGAGAAGAAGTCCGCCGAGGAGATGCGGACGGAACTCGCGGAGTTCTACGAGGCATTCGGCGACGACCCCGAGGACATCGCCAACGAGGTGTCGTCCTTGAAGGGTAAGGCCCTCACCTCCGCCTACAAGGACTACCTCGCACGGCTCGTCACCGAGAACACCGATGGTGAGATCGAGGATTTCCTCTCGGATTGGGAGGAGCCCTATCGCGCCACGCGCCTCAACAACGGCGAGGAGGAACTCTGCTGGGTCAAGGCCGGCCTCACCCTCACCGAAGATGAGGTGAAGGAAGCGGGTCTCCCCGATCCCGCCGAGAAGCCGAAGCCGGCCAAGAAGAAGGCGGCAGGGAGGAAGAAGAAGGCGGCAGGGAAGAAGGCTGCCAAGAAAGGCGCGTCCCGCACGCGCAAGCCTCGCGGCAAGTAGTTCCCTCACCGGCACCAACGAGTAGATAACGCTGGTGGGTCTCCTGCCAGCGTTATTTTATTCCTGTCCCTGGTAAGTAGAGTGAGACCATGCGCACACGCACACGAAACAATTCAGCGAGAAAAGCGGTTGACAGGCTCAATGCCACTATGTCAGCACTTTCGGACAGAGTTCTTGGAAGGGACGACCTTATAAGGCAAATTAAATTTGCCTTGATTACCAAGAACCATGTTCTCATGGAAGGCCCTCCAGGCGTAGCCAAGTCCATGCTCGCTAATCTGCTCTTCAGAGCGATTCGCGGCCACAAGCATTACTTCGACATCAAATGCACGAAGAAAATGTCGGAGGACTATCTTGTAGGTGCCCCCGACATGCGCAAGTTTCGGCAGGAGGGTCGACTGTGGCACCTTACCGACAAGACTCTGGTAACTTCGGACTTCGCGTTCATCGATGAATTCATGGATCTTACCCCGGGTGCGTTACGCGCACTACTGGAGTTGTTGAATGAGCGCACGTTCACCAGAGGCCGACAGAAAGAGAAATCACCGCTGTGGACTGCTTTGGCTGCGACAAACTTCTCTGGTGAAAACGAAGAGGCGTTGGAAGCTGTGATAGATCGATTCTTGTTCAGGTGCAAGGTTGAACCCCTGTCTTCCATCGCTGACAGAATGAGAATGATCAAGGCGAGCGTGGGGCAGGACGAAGAAATGGGTCCTATTCCTGTGTTGAATAAGGCGGACATCGTTACACTCAACAAGCAAGTCAGCAAGGTTTACGTGACAGACCTTGTTATGGAAACGTACTTGGCTGTGTGCGATAAGATAGGAAGCCTGACGGATAGAACAATAGCTAACGCTATCAGGGTAGTTCAGGCTAATGCTATGCTGGAAGGAAGGTACTGTACTTCCGTGAAGGACTTGAACGCACTGGATTGCGTGTTCCGCGTTCCTGGAGACTCGGCATCTTCTTCGCGTTTTGCAAAGGCGTTCTCCGTGTATAAGGGTGCTCTGGATAGAGAGAAGCGGATATCCAACGTGTTTATGATTTACAGGCGCATTTCAGACCTTGTCCTCATGATCCAGGATTGTGAAGACTATAAAGAGGCATACGCCATTGCCCATGAAGCGAGAGAGGCAGAACAGGCTATCCATGCTCTCTCTACTTCGGACACCGAGCATTTGAAGACAGAAGGATGCAAGTCTTGCTGTTCAATTTTAGAGAAGGCAGATACTCTGTATAACAGAGATAAAGACTGAACCAGTAACTACGGAGATAGACATGAGCGAAGGTAGCGTTTCCAATCGTTCCGAGGAAGAGTTTTTCTCGCAGTTTCCCACAGAGGAAGCCGTGCTCAAGGACATTTCCGAGAAGCATTACTACATCGACAGGGACTTGCTCCTCGACGTGTACTTCATTCTCAAGGATGAGGGTACTCTGGATTTTAAGAGCACCGACACTCTCATGAAGGACATTGAGAGGTCGGACCCATCTTATTGGGAGTCGCGCATCAAAATCGAGGAGCGTAAGGACTACCTCAAGGACCTCGCGCAGACCACGTATTTCCAGGGACTCATTTCCCTCGGTGACACGATGAAAGGTGTACACAAGTTCGCTGATGCCATGGGTAAAATGTATGCCAACTCCCTTCGCATGAAGGCAGAACCGATTACGCACTCGTCTGGCGAAGCTGTATCCGGGCATTTCACGGAGAACGATCTCGACATCATCAAGGAATTCGGCAGCAAACCGAATTCAGGATTCCTGGATTTTCTTGCGAATGAGCCTTCTCCTGAGGAGGTAGCAGAAGACGAGACTATGCAGGAGTTCTATGACGGGTGCGGAATCTGCCCTTACTTCGATGCGACACGCACAGACCAGCGTAATCTGGAACAGGCTACGATCAAGTTGGCCCAAAGTCTTCCCAAGGAAGCGGCCGCTCTCTACAAAGCATTCACAGCACTCGTGGATGAACTCGGAGTGAAGAAGGTCAAGCAGACCGATGTCGAGCACGAGGCAAGGAGTAAGAAGGACACTATCGATGACTACGACAAACTTCAGGACGTCGATATGTCTGACATGGAACGGGATGACTTCGATCTTCGTGCGGCAAATAAGACTCTGGACGTAAAGTACAACGTGGATGATGAGGAGGGTACGTGCCACCTGTTCGTCTTGCTCGACGTCTCTGGGTCAATGATGGGGTGTGACGTTGGGGGTCGCGTGTGCAGGGCATTCGCGGCTAACGTAGTCACGCTGTCTTTGCTCAACTTGGCTTTCAAGGAGCGTTACAAGGTTCACGTAGTCCCGTTCGCGGGCAATGTGGACTATCACCGAGTCCAGCATGCCACAACCAAGGACGAAGCACTCAAGGTAATCAAATGGCTTGGAACAGTTAATTACGATGGTGGCGGTACCGATGTAGAGGAGGCTGTCATCTACGGGTATGACTCACTCCAGAAGGAGCCGGAGTACAGGAAGTGCGACATTGTCCTCATTACGGACGGATGCTCTCCAATCTCAAACAGGTTGGTGGACGAAAAGCCGGCTAAAACCAAGCTGCGAACGCTAATAGTCGGTGACGATCTCAACAGGTATGGACACCACTCCCAGGCACTCAGATCGGCTTCAGATACTTACTACAAGATTACTTGGGATAACATGAATTCCAAGTTTAAGGTAGGAGGCTCTCTTTCTGGGATTTCTGATCCTGCGAGCAACGATGAGGACAAGGACTGATGTCTGCACAGGTATCTGTTTGCTCCGTTAATTATTGGCATACTCCCCCACCGGATACTTATGAGGGAGCTACTGTTGTTGCGTTGGTTAAGGATAGTAATATCCCTGTATGTTTCTGGTTTGGTCGCAGAGATGGAGTTGCGATACAAGCAAATGAGAGGGAACAGAAGGAGTACAGGCTAGATGATCCAAACGGAACTGTACCATATATTATGGCTGCTGCTAGATCGAGTTCGGTTACAAGGAGGTTTTTCAAACTAGAAAAACCCATGACTAATTTGGTAGATGCGTTTTTGTGGCATTACAATAAAGGATTACTCAATAAACGAGTGAAGAGTAATAACTTCCAGTTAAGAGGAGGAGGTAACATGGGCGAGGAAGAAGATGATCTTTTGGCTGCTCTTCGGATAGACGACGATGAGCCAGATAGGGCTCCTGCCGTCTCTACTGCTGCAAGTAAGGATGAGAGCAACCTCCCTCCTCATCGAAGGAGCAGCCCGCCGGATATAATCAGGTCTCCAGACGAGTACATGCGGTTCCTGAAGTCTGGTCATTGACTCAACTTAACAGTAAGGTATAAGCCCTGTGTGCTATATCCTAATCTTCTGGCTTCTACTACGGCTATCTGCCATAAGGGGGAGATAACTCTTCCTAGTGAAGTAGGGACGTTTGAAGGCACCTTTCCCTGCAAAAGGGTTATCCTAAAAGGAGGCCACTATTTCGACGCTCCTCTGTCTGCGCCCCTCCGTATACCTCATCGCGTAAAAGTCGACAGGCTACGCACAGGAATGACGCTGCACGCGCCTTCCTCGTGTCCTGCTCCTGCTGTAAATCCTATCCCCTTCGACTACACGGCTGTCAACAATGCCGGTCGTGAGGTGCTCTTCAATGGCACCTTTATCCCTACAGAGGACGAAGCCGAGTTGCTGGGGTGGCTCGTCGGTGACGGTACTATCCATAGCGAGAAGCAGAGCATCCGCTTCACCAGCACGGACGTGTGGGTTCTGAGACACGTCCAGGATTTGGTGGAGAAAGCGTTTCCATCTGTCAAAATTTCTTGGTACGCAAAAAATGTAGGGTTCGATATTATCATGGCAGGAGGTATCAACAACCCTCTCAGGCACTTCCTCCGTAGACAGAGATTCTTGGATGGCTTCCCATGCGCAGTTTCGCTATACGGAGAAGAAGCTAGGAACGCATTTCTTAGGGGACTATGGGGAGCGGACGGATGGGTGTCAGTACGTAAAGGAGGGAGTGATGTCGCTCTGGGCCTATCCAGAAGTGTAGTCGATGGATACACGAGCATGACCAGAATGTTCCATGCACTGGCCGGTATGAGCGGGCAACGGAGAGAAACACCAACCAAGGTCTTTCCGAACAAGCACCGGCTTGTTTTTTCTGGATACCGTAACTATACTGTGTGCAGAGACATGATCGGCCAGATACGACATATGACACTGAAGTCCCCTCCAGTAAGGAGGTTACGTGCAGATCCACCGGCATTCACGGTTCAGGGGATCTCCGCTCATCAGGCTCGTGTTATCCGCATCTTGAGGCTGAAGACCCCGCTTTCCTGCTATGAGGTTGATCATGGTTAGCGCCCTCTCTCCCTCAGAAGTAGAGGAATACGACTACGCCTCTCTCGCTTCGAGGGTGGACAACATCGTAGCAAGGAGGACACCCGGAGTATCGACTGAAGAACTGGTTGATCGAATACTCGTGTTCGCAGAGGCCATAGCAGGCCACAAGTTCTACCCGTACCAACGACCCTTTGCTTATAGGGTCGTTTATTGTGTGCTAGAGCGGCTTGCGGAAGAGTTGTCTGCGTTGTTCGCTCGGCAGTCGGGCAAGTCAGAAGCGCTGGCTATGATTACGTCTTCGTTGATGTTCGTCATGCCTTCTCTGGCTAAGGCTTTCCCTGACGACGACCGCTTCAGTTACCAGGACCCTAAAACCGGAGACACAAGAGATTACTCTGAAGGGTTCTGGACTGCCATCTTCGCGCCTAAGAAGGACCAAGCGGGTATTATCTTCAGCAGAGTGAAGGGCTTCTTCAACAGAGACACGGTCAAGCAAATGTGCTCGGAGGAAGGGATCACCTTCACGCACAACAACGGCGACACTCTCAGATTATCCAACGGATCATATATAAAGTGTTCTACCGCGTCAGACCAATCTAGCATTGAAGGGTATACTCTTCACTTAGGTATCCTAGAAGAGAGTCAGGATATTTCGGATGAAAAGGCCAGCAAGTCAATCGGCCCGATGATGGCCGCCGTTGGCGGTACAATTGTAAAAATTGGGACGTCGAACGCCAAGAAGTCCCACTTCTATAAGACCTGCAAGAGGAACGAGCGGAGGTACCGTCAGGGAGGGGCAAAGAACCACTTCCTCGTGCGCTGGGATGAGGCAGCCAAGTACAACTCTGATTATGAGCGATTTGTGCTCAAGGAGATGGCTCGCCTGGGAGAACGGTCAGACGAATTTAGGATGTCATATTGCTGCGAGTTTATGCTGGCTAGGGGTATGGCTTTCACTGACAAGGTTCTGTCGTCTCTCTGTGTAACTCGTCGCAAGTATGCTCCTTTCCATGAGATCTTGGGTGGTCCTATGATGGGAAGGCGGTATGCCGCTGGAATTGACTTCGGAAAGGTTCACGACTCAACCGTTGTCACTATATTGGATGTCGACTGGGACAACCCGCGTCAGACTCTTGAGGGGTTTGACGAGGAAGAGGGAGCGTTCACCCTTGAGATATTCGGCAAGCATCTTGTCTCCTGGATGGAAATGCAGGGAGACGACTATGAGGCTCAGTTCCTCGCCATTCAGAGGTACCTTCGTCCGTGGGGAGCGGAGCGTATAGCTCTCGACTACACAGGAGTTGGTGTTGCTCTGGGAGATAAGTTCAAGGCACACTACGATGATTGTGACGTCGAGTTCGTGTCGTACAGTGACCAATCAAAGGATATGCTCGGTCGTTTGATTCTGTCTGACGTAGCAACAGGCATGATAACATTTCCAGGAGGTCCGAGCACTGTCGAAACCACGGAGTACAAAGAGTTTTGGGCACAGATGCTAGACCTGGAAAAGGAGTATAAGGCCAAGTCGGGGTACCTTGCGCTCCATCACCCGAATATGCGTGGGGCCAAGGACGACTACTGCGACTCCTTGCAACTCGCGATCTACGCTGCCAGCAAGAGACCTCATGGTGGAGACATCGAGGAGAGCGAGAACGTATTTTCGATGGACGAGCAAGAAGACCTTGCTAGGCTTCCAATCTAACGGAGAAAGGGTATGGCTAAGTTTTTCAACCGGCTGGTGAGCTTATTCGGGTTTAATCACCTGTTTGATGCCTCTTCCGCTACCATGCGTGTGGGGTATCAGGACCCGAATGCCGAGAACTCGGCTCGTCTCGCCAAGTACGACAAGAACTGGATGCTGTACCACGGCAGCGTCAGTGAGTCGTCGGCTCCTCCTCCTGCCAAGACAGACTCCAACGTCAATCCTCCCCACGCTGGCATGGGACTCAGCAAGGAGGACGGCACCAAGGACATGCCTAAAACAAATTGGCTGAGCCGCAACATCAATAAGATTAACTGGTGGGCATTTGGTAGACCCTATAGCCTGTACAACGAAGAGTACCAGGACGTCATGTCGCTTACCATGAGATGTTGGGGGCCTCATCTTTTGGAGAAGCTATCGAATATGGGTCAGTTCGGGTCTGTTTGCGGAGACGCCTTTCTCATGGCGCTACCCAAGCAGAAGACCAAACCGGAAATCCGGTTCGATGAGAACGCGATCAAGTTCGTTGCTAGCGTGGCTAGTGACGTGAACATTGCTGTGCTCAATCCATCTTTCTGCACCCCGGTCTATGACCCGTTCGACAAGTATCGGTTGCAGGAGATGCACATACAGATCCCGATACGCAGTGTTGATGAGAACGGTTCTTGGCATACACAATTCCAGTTTCAGCGGATTACCGATGAAAAGGTGTATACTGCTATCCTCGACGCCTCGGGCAAGCCGATTGCTGGTACTGAGCAGGAGATCGACAATCCAATTGGTAGAGTATACGCGATCCATATCCGCAACAAGCCTTTTGGGGACTCTCGGTTTGGTGATGATGATCTTCGAGAAGCGTCTAGGCTCAATGAGGTTTACAATGAAAAACTGATGAGCGCGGGCCAGATTATCGACTATCATGGCGCTCCTATCACGATCATCTACGGAGCTAGAGCAAAGAACCTCACGAAGGGGCCTAACAAGGTGTGGGGTAATATGCCAAAAGACGGCAAAGTAGAGCACTTGGAGCTTAACTCAGACCTTCCGGCAATGAACGAGTATCTCACCAACGTAAAGGAAAACTTGCACGTTATGATGGGTGTGCCAGAGATCGCCCAAGGTACGGAGCAGGCCATCAGCAATACGACAGGCGTAGCCCTCCACACAATGTACATGCCCCTCATTGAGCGGGTTATGGAGAAATGGGGATACTACTCGCCTTGGCTCATTCGTCTCCATGTTTTGTGCGTTCGCTGGCTGAACTACCTGGATCTGCTGAAGAAAGACGGGTCTCGTGGACGTAAGGTGAACATCCTCAGTAAGGAGTTGACGGAAGAAGACTACGATAAGATGGAACACGAATCTGAGATCCATTGGGAGCTTCCTCTGCCCAAGGATCGGCTTATCGAGGCCCAAATCCAGCAGACCCTTGTCTCCGCTAGGCTCCGAGACCGCAAGGCTGCCATGCGGTCATTGGGAGACAAGAACCCCGATAAGACTGCCGAGGCCATCAGAGAAGAGATAAAGAAGGATCTCAAGGAGGGCACCCCTCCTCCGGTCGCGGA
>WJJK01000230.1 GCA_014729705.1 Candidatus Altarchaeales archaeon
GGAAGAAGAGGAAGAAGAGGAAGAAGTAGAGGAGGAGCCTAAGAAAGAGGTCAGGGAAGAGCCCAAGAAAAAGGTCAGGGAAGAGGTCAGGGAAGAGGTCAAGGAAGAAGTAGAGGAAGAGCCCGAAGAGGAAGAGGAAAAAGAGGCTAAGAAAAAGGCCGGCGACAAGGGCAAGAAGAAGAAAGCTTCTGGCCCGCGTCCCCAGTCCCGTAAGCCGGGTCAGGGTCCCCGCACTCTCGGGAACATTGAGAAAGCTGCTAGCGGCGAAATCAAAGACCTCGAGAACCTCTGGGAAAGTGCCCCGGACGTCAGTGATGTCTACGGTTAATCATTGAATCTGGCCTACGATGAGGCCAGGAAAAAGCTGGCCTGAATCGAAGAAGGAGCCCGGTTATTTTTCCGGGCTCCTTCTTTTTTTGTTTCCTTTCATTTTTTTACAATATCGTCTTAATAATCCCCCCTTATTAGTGAGTGGTTGGAGGATCATTAAAGTGTCCTCTGTTTTTTATCCCGTTCCTGTAAACAAGGAGTAGTCAAATGCCACTACTTGGACAGGCATCGGGGGCTTGGACTGAAAGCAGCTCTGCCCTGCGTCTTCTGCACGTAGGCATCAGAAACACGGTCGGTGTTCTGACAGATGATGCGTTCACCCAGACAAACCCCCCTGTCATTACGACAACCGTGACGATTTCGACTAAGGTCGATACCACCCTTTCGGGTGTCCTTAGCGGAAGTGTCGCATTTACTCGGCCCGATGTTGGTGCCAACTACATCGGTGGAAACGTGGAAAGCCTCTCGGTTGCCCATCAGGAAACGATGGTTCGCCCGCTGGGTTGTTTCCTCAACAATGCCAATGGAAATGCTTACGAGAACCTTCCGGGACAGGCTTCCGGCAAGGGACCGTATGTTTCCGGGCAGGGGACCTACGGAAACGCGCTGTACGAGACGCAGGCTCTGGCCGCTATCGGTGCGCTTTCCCAGGGTGACGCGATTTCTTACCTCACAGGCGTTGAGCTGATTGCTAGCCGTAATGGCTACCTTCTGCCGCACTTCGTCTGGGACGGGGCCGCACTTCAGGATCTCGATATCGCAGCGTGGGCTGCCGAAGTTGAGCACGGCGTTGCCGCTTCGACCGTTATCGGCGTTCTCAAGATGCCAGCCGATTCCACTCAGAATGAGCTGGTTTACGACCAGCGGATTTAAAGGAGGAATCGAATAATGGCAAACGTAAGTAATGCCCAAAAACAGCGTCTCATCTCCGAGTACATCAAGACCGCCGCTGGCCGCGCCAAGCTGGCTACCTCGATGACTCAGCCTCTCCGCACCCGCCGTGATTACACTGCGGTTGGCCGGAAGACCTTCCTCGTAGAGCAGCTCCCTGACGGAGCGCTGCCCATCTACGACAAGGATCCTGACGTGACGGCATATGTCGTCGGTGAAGAGGGTGAAAATATCCTCGCTATCACTAAGCCTCGTCGGGTTATCTTCCCGCTGTTCGAGATCGCCTCGAACCCGGAGATTCCTCTGACCCAGATCAAAGAGCGCCGTTTCGACCTCCTCGAGCGCGCCCAGGACCTCGCGAGAGCGCAGATCCAGGCAGCTGAGGACGAGAGAGTGTTCGCGATCCTCGACTCGATCGCCGTCAATGGCTTCGACTCCATCGCTGGTGGAACCAACCCCGACATCCCCGTCGTGGCCCCCATCTCCGGTGCCGTCCTTGCCGACGCTTTCGCTCAGATCGAGCGTCACGACCTGCGCGTCGCGCGTGTCTACATGCACGCCACCGACTACGCTGACATCCGTAAGTTCGGACGTGACATCCTCGACATCGAGTCGCAGGCTGCCCTGCTCAAGACTGGACTGCAAGCCACTCTGTGGGGCGCGCAGATCGTCACGAGCCGGTTGGTGCCGCAGGGTACGGTCTATGTCTGCTGCGAGCCAGAAATGTTTGGGCGCATTCCAGTGCGCACTGAATTAACTGTCTTGTCTGCAGACGACCCGAAGGCCCGCACCATCGGATTCTCGGTGTTTGAGAATCTCGGCATCGGCGCCTATAACCCTCGTGGGCTTAGCCGTCTGACGGTCACCCGCTAAGGGATTCCTAGGAATAGCCTAGGCTTGAAAGCCCCGGCCTTTTGATGGGTCGGGGCTTTTGCTTTTTCTTGTTAACTTTCTGCCTTCTTTAGAGTATAGTGTCTACTAGTGATTTCACCCCGCCCTTTGTGGCGGGGTTTTCTAGTATGTAACTGTTTTCAAACCGAAGGGGGTGGGACATGCTCGATTTGAGGGATCTCGACAAAGAGACTTATTCTCGTTTGTATCTCGAGGAATTGAAAACGGATGCAGAGATCGCGGATCTTTATGGGACCTATCAGCAAAAGACAAGACGTCTCAGAATCAAGTTTGGGATACCTAACATAACTAAGGCTGAAAGGGTTTCTGGAAAATTTCCTCCATTAGATCCCTTGCAGGAACAGCTTCTTGTGGGCTCATTACTGGGAGACGGCTCTCTGAGTGCCCCCAAAAATTCCAAAGGGGCCCGGTACTCTGAAGGACACTCAGAGAAACAAAAGGAATATCTCCGTTGGAAAAGGGATAAGTTAAAACCC
>WJJK01000231.1 GCA_014729705.1 Candidatus Altarchaeales archaeon
AAGTTTTGATGAAGAGGGATGCTCGGCAGAATCGTTTTTCCAAAGTCTCCTGTATGAGCACCGGGATCCCTGGAATCGATAAATTCATTGCAGGCTCCACGGGCCAATGTTCTGGATGGCCAAAGGGAAAAATCTCCTTCATCCTTGGCCGAGAAAATTCGGGGAAAACCACCCTTGCACTTCAGACAGCGGTACACGAGATTAAATATGGAGGCTGGGTCGCTTTCTTCGATTACAACCACAGTTTGAATGGGGATCTTTACCCAAGAACTCTGGGAATGCCGGAGGAGGATCGTCGTTTCCTCATAATGAGCCCTACAACAATGGTCCTCGAGGCATTGGAGGAAGTAACCGATTTCTGCGATCTGGTGATCCTTGATTCCTTCAATATGGCCGAACACCCTTATCGGTTTCCTATAACGGAAGAAGACCCGGATCGTCTTCTGGAACATGCCCAGGAGGCGAAGCGGCTCTGGAATGATTTTTTTCGCAGGATACAGCCAAAAATCAAAGCAAAGAAAACGGTCCTGTTATGCATCCAACCGTGCCGATCGTACCCTGAGTTCGCTTGGACTATCCCCAAGATTTATGAAGCAGGATTAGAAGAAGCAGCCCTCTGTCTGGGAACAAAGACCGGGAAACGTAATTATCGGAGGAAAAATAACAGAATTCTCTATAGTGAAGAGACCAGTCGAAAGATTGTCTTCAATTTGGCTAAATCGATCTACAACCCGCTCGAGGTAGGTTCAAACTATGAACACCTCCTCAAAAACGGGAAAGGATTCGAGAGGAAATGATGTCCAATAAAATAAAAGATCTAATTAACCGCATCCCCGACGACGAACTTCGAGAAGCCCTCCTGGCAGAGCTGGAGAGAGCTAACAAGGTCTCTCCTATCGAAGAAAGGCTGGAGGCCATCGAGGAAAAACTCGATGAGCTGATCGAGGAGAGAAAAAGTCGGAGGAAGCCCGTCAATATTCCGATACATGGGCCTGCAGTAGTCGATGAGGAGGTGAGAAGAACAATCCAAAGGATAAGAGACCGGGACCGGATGGATTCAGAGAATTTTGGAGAATAGGAACAAACCAAAGCTATAATGTCTGCAGACCTAAGACCTGGATAAACTAAACTTCCAACATTCACGGGGAATTTTTTTTCGCCCTATCGTGTCACTAGTATGAATTCCAGGCGTTCTGGACTACGATGCCAGCGAAGAAGAAACAACACCTCAAACCTTTCCCCCGAAGCGGGGGTCCGTGGAGGAAGTGCACCTATGTTTTCGACCACCGACCCTGCCACCTGTTGCGACCCGGAACCTGCAGATACGGACAATTCCCTGAAGCAGAAACTCCTGAGTCGTATTTATTCACATGCGCAACAGGTGCAGCAGCCGGCCAAGGATTTGTTCGTCGAGGTCGACGGGATCCTTGCCGGAAAACTTATGAGGGGGCGGGAATTTATCCTGCCCGAGGACGCCAGAAGCATCACCCTCGTGGATGAGAACCAGACGGCCCGCGTTCACATCCTGACCGTTTCAACACTCGCCTGCGAAAGGCACAATAGCTATACCCTAAAAAACGCACTCTTCGACCAGGACCGACTTTCCATCAACCTCAAAGGAAAGTCACTCCTGGTCGAAGACGTTTAGGGCCCCAAAAAAAGTTTCCCCCTCCCCTTGGTAATATGCCGATATTTTCATCTAGGTAGATTTCTAACCTTGGGGGGGGATCTGCGCTATGTCTCTAGGGAAGAAGGCGGAAAATGTCTTTGAAGTTCTCAGGAGAAAGCTGACAGGAAGTGACACCGGATGGTGTATGGCTATCGGCCACGTCATGAGAGATGGACCCCCTGAGCATGACCCTGTATGGATGGTCCTGAGGGAAGAAACGGGAGCCGAATATCTAATAAGCTCAGGGAACGGAATAAAAATCTCCCCAGAAATTATGCAGGGAGACCCTGTCCAGGCCATCCTGGGAAAAGATTGGGATATTGAGTGGAGGCCCCTCCAACAAATGCAAGACATCCGTTTCCTGGAGGAAACGGATGAGAGATTAAAGAGGGCTTGCGAGAAGCTTAATCTCAGTTCGGGGACCAGGTAAACAAGTACCAGCCCTCGACTTCGTCATCTTTCCCTATTGGAATGGCAATGACGACATCCGACCATTTATCGAGATGTTGACCCATTTTCCTTGCCGTGGCTTCTGCCTCGGCTTTGGTCATGGGCTCCTTGGTGATTTTGTCGACGGTAAACTTCGGAGCCCAGCTACCTGAATAGGCGAGATAATCCCCGAGGGGAGTCCCTTGTGCCTCGTCGATTTTGGTCGGTTCCTGTTTCTTGATCTCTTTGATCCTCTCCTGGCGGTTTTTGTCGACTTCCTTTTTAAGTTTTTTTACCTCAGCATTCCACTCGTCCAGGTCTTTCTGGGC
>WJJK01000232.1 GCA_014729705.1 Candidatus Altarchaeales archaeon
CCCATGCGGCATGGGGTGGGGGTGAGAGTGGTTGCCAGAGGTTTGGGGGGGCGGCTACGTCGGTGGGCCAGGAGAGCCAAGACAACTGCTGTCCTGAAGGCGGGTGCTGGGACTACCACCACCACTGTTGTCAATTCGAGGAAGTCAAGAGGGGCATAGGGGAGACATGTGAATCAAGCGACGAATGCTACTCAAACAATTACCTAACAGTATGCACCTCCAAGTGCAGGGCGAACGCCGGCGAAGCCATGGGTTCATGCGATCCTAAACACTGCTGCCCCAAAGCGGAATCGGGGAGGCCTGATTGGTACTGGGATACTGAGCGCAAGATGTGCCGACAGGATTATCTGAATGTAGGCCAATTCGGCTGTAAATATGATAATGATTGCATGGATGATCTGGTGTGCACTCCAGACACCACAGTATGGGGTGCCATGCCGGTAGAGGTAACCCTTGTTTTAGATGAAATAACGCGCATCAACGGTTTAGGCTGGTGCTGCCCCCCAGGCCAATCCTATGACCGCACCTACCGATGCTGCATGGAAGACGGAGTGGCACTCCCCCCCAACCACCCCCTTTATTGTACTGTCAGGGAACTTTTCGGCACAGCATGCGAATTTGAGGAGGGAGGCTGCATGATTGAGGGTTATTCCTGGATGAGTTTAGGTTTACTGCCAACCGGGTGTGGTGAGGGCCTTGAATGCACCGACAACATCAACACCTTCGCCTCCGAGGATGAGGCTCAGACCGCCTGTTGCCTGCCTGACCAGGAGTGGAACGGCAGAAACTGCCTGCCATTCAAAAAATCCCAGCAATACCCCTACCTACAAAACACGTTCACCCGCACAGGAGGCAACGGCGCAGGCGAGCAAGGCGGAGGCAAAATCGTATTCCACGCGGGAGGCGGGGCCTCCGTACCCGACCAAACGGAGGCGGCAGGTTGGAGTCAGAACTACGATTATGAGCCGATGTCCACTGAGAAGAGAACCCATACAATGAGTTTCCTCACCAACAGGTGGCTTAGGGACCGCTGGGCTTCATGCAAAGACGGGGGAAGCAACAGCCCTGAAAGATGCTTCTACTGCTCAACGGCGTGGGATTTCGTGGGAGACTACTCCCCCATATGGCATGAGGTGGCAAGATTATCCGGTGGAGCAGGCGATTACACCGTGAAAGACGACACACTCCATAACCGAAAAATATGCAGGGATCCGAACATGATCCTAGAGTGGGGGCACCACGAGGAGCTCTCAGACTATGAGGTGACGCCTGATGACTATGACGACGTGGACGATGGAGCCAATTACGGATCCTCCTCCATCAAAGGATGCAGGGGCCAGGATTATATGGTTAAAAGACACGGCTGTGTTGAAGGCGACTGCGTTTGCTTCAGGGACATGGACTTTCCGGGAGGGCCCGGCGGAGACCGCTGCGCAGACCTCATAGAGGAGTTGGATTTTCCCTCAGGAGAATGGGCCTGCGAGAAAGGCCAGGTCTGGAGTGACACCTACTGGTGCACCACCGGCCCAGGCTCAAATAACGAGATAATAGGCGACGGGGTTGAAGGCCACAGCGACGGCAGATTAAATAAAAAGTATTTCACAGAAGAAATGGCGCTTCCTGCAAACGTGGACTTGCTTCCTCAAACCTGCGGCAAAATAGAGAACAAGCAGGTAGCCCAACCCCGCTACGGCGGAGCCGACAACGGCAAAAGCGGGTACCCCACATTAAACAAATTCATGGTGGAAAACACAAACAGCCGAGGGCAGACGATAATCACGTCAGACGGTATTGACTATGACGGACTGCCCATCTACACCTGGTTCAACTACACAATCTATGAAGACGGGTCGGTGACGCGGGAAGGGGGGACCGAGCCTAAAGCTGCGAACGTTTTGCCCAAACCCACCGACCCCCACACGGTATTACGCTATGAACCCCTGCCCCCCGGCGGCCACCGGTTGAAAGACACCACCGACGAATTCGAGATGGAGGCGTCCTTCACAGCAGCGGCGAGCATGAAACGCACCGTACACGTTCAGCAATGCAAGTGGGAGGGGTGCAGTCTCCTGGAAAACAAGTTGGTGGGTGTAGAGGGACACTACTCAGGAACCAATTCCCACTATGAAAACGAGGAATTGATATGTGAACTAATATCTGAGAGCCACCCCGAATTAGACATGTGCCCAGAGGAGAATTCTCCCACAGACTGGTGTTGGAAGGATAAATTCAAATGCGACGAACACAGGGCGGCCCAAAGCTGCACCCTCAAGTGCGGTGAAACCGAAGACGGGGAAGACGTCACAGGCACATACCGGTGTTGGGCGCAGTTCGACTGCTTCTGCCAAAACCGGTGCTGGGGCTGCTGGCACTTCCAGCGAACCGCAGCGGCAGACGAAGGCGGAGGCAACAAGAAATCCTGGCACGGTTATCCGGTGACAGAAGACGAGCAGGAGGGTAAACCAATAAAAATCGCCTACGAGGAATTCAATGAAACCGTGACAGTGAAAGCCGACCGATACGGAGACCACATTAAAACAAAGAAACCCCTAGCCCAACCAGAAGGCGACACAATAAACATTGACTCGCTGATTAGATACAAAAACGCGAACTCCCCCACATACAGCCACGGCTGGATTACTGTGCAGGCGCTGGATAAACACGACCCCACGAGAGACGTCTTAGACGGCTTCGAATTGATATTGCCTGGGGCCAGCATCCTCGAATACTCCGCCCAGAAATACCCTCAAATGCATGATTTAACTGTGCTTTGGAGCACCCCCTACGTACAAGAAACAAAGGTTGAATCCGAGCACGCGGAACACTTCTTCAACCTCCCTGAATGCCCCAACCCCTACACCTTCGATCAATTCAATCCAATGCGCAAATTCTACCTATACTCCGACCAATACCATGCCACAGGCTTAAGATACAACTGGAATATGGTGTTTTTGTGCGGGGAAAAAGATTTCTGGTTTAGCTCAGTGAAACAACAAAACATCGGGTTATACCGAAACTACCATGAAGACGGGCCCTTCTACTGGGATTTCGCTGGAATACAGCCCCACGAGCGGGCGCCCGCCACCCCGAAAAAACACATAGGCTCTGAGAAGCCGCATAACGTCGTGGAAAAAACCCTATCCGAGGATCAAGACAAGTGGTTCACCGACGCCTACGTCGTATACGCCCCAGACTGCCTCTCATGCGATCCCAACTCCGAACCTTGGTGCGTAAAAAACAAATGCTCACAACTCACAGGCTTGGACGGTGAATGCATGTGGGGGTATGAATGGCGGATTCCCATAGTAGACGCAGAATCGTATTTCCCGATAGACCCCTACGCCTGCATGTTCGCAACCGACCCTAAACTCTCCCCTGAACTCTCATGTACTGGCCCCTCATCCAAATACCAAAGCTACTGTGACATGGAAGCCAACCGGTGGATGAGTTATCAGGAGGACACCTTCCGAGTCAAATACTGGTGGGAAGGCGACCCGCCTTCCGGATTCTGCAAGGTTGAGGTGGTGGATGACTGCCACGCTAAAGCATTCCCCTACCAAACCCACACCCTAGTGTTTAAATCCTCCTCGATTGAGCCTGAATTATTCGACGAAGCCCAACTCAAAATATATACTCCCTATAGAAACGTTGTGAGGCGCGCTTTCCCATGACAACAAGGAATATGCTGCTTTTGGCTTTGTTTTTAGGCTTAATATCTGGTGCAATTGCTGAAATAAACCAAGAAACCAAGAAAATAACAGAGGACTTAACGATTACGTTAAGTCAGGAATTCATTGGTCCAGAGGGGGAGCCTACACACGTTAAATTAACCTTCGAAGCAGAAAACACCGGCGGCTACGACGGCGAAATCCACGTGGATTTCAGCCAACCCTACGCCGAGTATTCCAAACAAATCTCAAGCGGGGAAAGCATAACTCTACCCGTCAAAGGCAGAAGAGAAAATACGGTGGATGTCTGGTGGCAGACCCCTGATAACCACCAGAACACAAAAATACAGCAACTTAAATTCACCTTACCCTCTCAGCCAAGCGTATTATGGCAGGTGCTGGAGATATTGTTGGTGGCGTTCATAGCGGTCATGAGCTACCGTTTCTTCTCGGGGCGTGCAATGGATTTCCAGGATTGGATAGACGAATTCAAGGGCAGGAAATGAGCAACCACAAAAAAAACCTTGCGGCATTGATTTTAACGCTCCTTCTGATTCAGAGCGTGTGCGCAGGCACCGTGACGGAGATGGTTTTAAGGGGTTTAAAATGGATATGGGAGAAGATAGTCAACTTCTTCCTGGACGCCGTCGGATCCCTGCTTGGAATAATATACGGTTTATTGGGCATATGCTTAACCTCCACTTTGTTCCAACCTGAGGTTTCAAGCGGAGCAACTCTTGAGCTTGTGAAAGCCATATGCGTAATTATTGTGCCTTTAGTGGAGTTCGCCATCCTATACTCCGCCCTCAGGGTATTATTCGCCTCAGTGAGTCCGGGGGAACGGCATATCGCGAAAAACCAGTTGGTTAAACTGCTTTTAGCCTGTCTTTTGATTCCCATCTCCCCCTACATACTCCAGCTTCTGATCGACTTAGCCCATGGGGCAACCAATCTTTTCCTGGCAAACAGCATAAACGATATGGGGGTATCCTCTGCTCCCTGGGATTTCGCTTCAGTCGGAGGCTACGTTGGCATGACCTACATCAAGATGTTTATGATACCCCTCGTGTTTTTGACAGCCGTTGCTGCGGTAATAGTTTTGCTAATCCGAATGGCGATACTGCATTTCTACGCCGCACTCCTGCCGTTGACCATTCTACTTTATCTTTTTGATTTAACCCGCGGATTCGGCAAGAATTTTTTGAAGAGCACGATAGCCTGGGTTTTCACCCCAATGTTGATGGCTATCTGGATGCTTCTTGCGTTAGCAGTCTACCCCGGCGCCGAAGGGGGGTTGTCCCTGGGTCTCACAGCATTCTTCCTCATAGCCTTCAACCTGTTGATTGTAGCCTCCCCCCTGATGTTCATCGGCATAATGGAGATGGTAGGCAACACCGTGACTGCGGCAGGGCAGATGACCGGCGGCGCGGCAGGCGTTGCAATGGTTGCCGCAGGCGAAACCATGAAGATGAAGGGACCCCAAGCCATAATGAGCGCAGGCACGAAGATGGGCATCGGAGGATTTAGGGGGGGAATAAAGAACGCCGCCCAAAAACTTTTGAAGGGCACCCCGACCTCGGGTGGAGGGGGATTAGGACGTATGGGTGGTGCAGCTGCCAAAGGAATAGATGCAGGATCAAAGGCGGCAAGTGGGGGGCTTAGGGGTTTAGGCAAGGCAGCTGCTGCCATACCCTACGTGGGGCCGGTTTTAGCTGTAGGGGCGTCGGTAGCTGCTGCTGGGGTTAGG
>WJJK01000233.1 GCA_014729705.1 Candidatus Altarchaeales archaeon
ATCGGGATCTGCGACGACTGCGGAGAGGAAGTGACCCTGCAAGGCTTCACTTGCACGTGTCGCAAGTGCGGGGCCGACTACAACAGCGCCGGACAGCGGCTCGCTCCCCGGAGCCAGTGGGGCTGGGAGACGAACGAATCGGTGGCCGATATCCTGGCCGTCGACTACACTGCGCTCGACGACTTCGACTTCTGAGGACCGGGGGCCGAAGCCCCCTTTTCTTTTGTTTTTTTGTTCGGAAGCGAACCAGGTCCGGTAGGGATCGGCATCAACTTCCGGCTCCGGCCAGGTCTTTTTTTGGTCTTTTCCTGTTCGGAAGCGAACCGGACCCGGTAGAGATCGGCATGGGCTCCCGGCTCCGGACTGGGCGAAATAAAAATATCACTTTCTTTCCACGGAATCGATTCTCGTCCGTCACCACTATCAGAGGGGCAATGAAGCCCACAACAACGGAGACGGACAATGACACGACAGAAGAAGAAAAGCCGGTTCGATGCATACGAGGCGATCACTCAGTCCATCGTCGAGAAGATGGACGACGGTGGTCTGCCCCCGTGGCGCCGGACGTGGACTGCAACGGGAGCCCCCCGCAATCTCGTGTCGGGGAAGGTGTACAGGGGGATCAACATTTTCCTCCTGCTCCTGCAACCCTTCAACTCCCCTTACTGGCTCACCTTCAAGCAGGCCAAGGCCAAAGGAGGCCACGTCCGAAAGGGCGAGAAGGGAACCAAGATCATCTTCTGGAAGATGCTTCGCAAGGAAAAGGACGGTGAGGAAAAGGTGTTCCCGATGCTCCGTACCTACACAGTGTTCAACGCCGAGCAGTGTGAGGGTATCGAGACGCCAGCAGTAGAAGGCGCTTGCAGTAACGACGACGATCCGATCCCCGCTTGCGAGGCGATCGTCGCTGGTTACCCGCTCCCGCGCCCGGAAATGCAGGCAGGCAAACCGTCCTACGCTCCGTTCCTCGACACGGTACGGATGCCCCGGATGGACGAGTTCACCGGAGCGGAAGAGTACTACAGTACTCTGTTCCACGAACTCGCCCACAGTACCGGGCACAAGGATCGCCTCGACAGGGACATGATGCGAGTGGCGGCTTTCGGCAGTCAGGACTACTCGAAAGAGGAGCTGGTTGCGGAATTCACTGCGTCCTTCCTGTGTGCCGAAGCTGGGATCAGTCCGGCAGTCCTGGAAAACCAGGCCGCGTATCTCAAGGGATGGCGCAAGGCTCTGAAGGGTGACCCCCGCATGGTCGTATCCGCTGCGCAGCGGGCACAGAAGGCCGCGGAGTACATCCTCGACAACTCCCCCGAATGACGGGGCCCGGCTCCGGCCGGGGTTTTTTTTGATCTTTTCCTGTTCGGAAGCGAACCGGACCCGGTAAGGATCGACACCGACGAGCCACTCAAAATAAAAATATCACTTTCTTTCCACCGATTCGATTCTCGTCCGTCACCACTATCAGAAGGGCAATCAAGCCCATAACAGGAGGGAACGAGATGAGCATCACATTCTGGGCACCCGAAGCTCCCCAGGGGGTCGAATCCTACGACTGCGACTGCAACGAATGGACAGAGGACGGCGAGACCGATCCCAACTGCCATTTCTGCAAAGGCGCCGGGAAGATTGAGTTCCCCATCTCCGAGGGCGAGTTCAACGTCTCCAATACCAACGGGATGCTGATCCAGAAATGGATCGGATTCGCGCAGTATCCAGGGGATGTTTCGGAAGCCGTGTACAACGGGAAGATCCCTACTGAAAAGCTCCAGATCCTGCAGAGGAGGATTAAGGAGCTGCAGGAAGATCCACCGCGGGCGCGGATCACAGGCTCCATGTTCTTCGGAACCTTTGATGACAGGGTTGTCAGCTACCTTCGTCGGATGGGGGAGTTGGTGGAGACTGCCATAGAGCACAACTCCCCCATCTGTTGGGGTTGAGTAAAACCCGGCTCCGGCCGGGTTTTTTTTTGATCTTTTGTTGTTCGGAAGTGAACCTGATCCGGTAGGGATCTCAATAGAGCGTCGGGTTTATAAAAATAATCGAAATAGTTTCCACCAAAGCCGATCCCGTCCGTCACCTATATCAGAGGGAAACAAACATAGTTTGTTCGGAAGCGAACCCGATCCGGTTAGGATCTCCACCGGATCGGGGGCCGGTGGTGGGGGGATCGGTGGGTGAAGGTAACCGAGTCAGATCCTTACCGCCTCCCGTTCACTTCCGAACGGAAAAGAAAATAAAAAATAACTTGTTCGGAAGCGAACCTAGTCCGGTAAGGATCTGCAGCGGGAACGGGTGTCCCTGTTGGACAGATCCTGTCCAGGTTGGGCAGATCCTGTCCAGGTAGAAAATTGAAGATACCTTGTTCGGAAGTGAACCTGGTCCGGTAGGGATCCGCAGCGGGAATGGGTGCGTTCGGAAACGAACCAAGTCCGGTAGGGAGGGCACCGGCACCGGGCTGGACAGATCCTGTCCAGGAAGAAAGTTGTATTTTCTTTGTTCGGAAGCGAACCGAGTACCACCATACAGAGGGGTCGATTCCGGTCCCGGCAGGGGAGTTACCCGCCTGGTTTACTCCACTACAGGACCAGGCAACAGAGCTACCCGTCCCTGTTAGCCTGCTCCGCGTCCTGGTAACTCAGGCTCCGGGAGAATTAGGGGAGCCGTTAATTACAGTTACCGGCGCTGCTAGAGCCGACAGTAGGGCGCCTAGTAAACTATTGTATTTACAGTAGTTTACAGCAACTTAGTAGAAAAGATCATTTTGTTTCCACGGATCTGATTCTCGTCCGTCACCGCCATTAGAGGGCAATGAAGCCCCACCCACAACGATGAAGGAAAACGAACGATGACAGACACAAACAAACTGTACACCGGCGATGTCAACTCTCTGGAACACGGCG
>WJJK01000234.1 GCA_014729705.1 Candidatus Altarchaeales archaeon
CTTTATTTTTATCCAGTTCTTCCAGGGTCCTCCAGTTCTTTTTAGCCTCATTCAAACACCGCTGGCAGAGCTTCTTCGAGTTCTTCCCCCCATCGATCTCGGACAAAGGAGTTGGATCAACCACTTCTCCATAAGTACCACAACGGGTTGCCTCATGTACTCCCGTAATTTGATGCCATTTCCCTTTAGGGATAACGGGTCCCCAAAGCATGTCAGCCTTCTGGGCTGCATCTGCCCAGGCTTCACTGACCCTGGCGAAAGCTCTCCAGAGTCGGAACAGGTATCTGGAGTAGTCGATCATTGATAAAGCGGTTTCGTAATCTTTCCGGGTCCGGGCCTCCTCCATAATTTCTGCAAGAAGTCGGAAAGGAAGATCCACGACGCCGGCAATTTCGCCTCTCCTTTTGGCTTCCCGAAGGAGATCTTGAAAAGCTTCAGGATCCTTTTCCTGCACATGAAGAAGAAGGCGGTCCAGGTTTTTCTTTGGGTTTTTTCTCATGTCGTCCAGAGGTGAAGTCCGGACGATTATACTCTAAGTAGAGTTTTCTTTATCCCTCAGAACAGGGTTCGGACCAAATCTTTGGCTTCCGGGATATTCGAAAGGTTCCTTCTCTTTAGGAATACTGCTCTCTGCCCGATAATCCACAGAAATCCAACCGTATCTTTTACAAACGGGACACCTCGTATGGGAGTCGTTGATACCGACTCCGGGCATCCAGCACTGGTAGCCGCACCGGCTACAATGAAAAAAGCTTCGGACTCCACTATGACCAACCGATTCTATGCGGACTCGCGGGTCGTGGCTCACCTGAAAACCTCCCCTTGGCACGTCAGCGAAACTTGCCCTGGGAGCATATAGAGGCGCAATTGAAGCTTCTAGAAAGGTTCCGAACCTGACAGGTGCTCGGAAGCCTCGTAAGCCCCTCTTTCTTCAGCTTCTTTTATCTCTTTGTCGACGATCTCTTTTTTTATTTGAAGGGCTTTTTCCCGAGGGACGGTTTCAATAACCACATAGAGATCTTCGTCTTCCTCAAGCATCCTCTGGATTTCCTGAGCGGCATTTTTTATGGAGAACACGTTTCGATATTCTTTGTATTTGCTCACCTTCTTTTACCTCAGATCCAGCTTGCTGAGAGGAACGTGTACGGACTCTCCTCAACAGAGGAATCCAGCTTTGTACTTGTCGGGGTCCCGATCTTTCTTCCCGTGTCCGTGATGGGCACCTTTTCGGAGTAGGTTCCGGTCCCGGTTTCCGTAAAAGGAAGCGTCCGGTGTGCGAATGCGGTCAAGGGGACTTTATCGGAGAGGACTTCTGATAAAATGCGAGTTCCTGTTTCCCCGCCTGTCCCTTCAGAGGTCCCAGAAACAGTAATCACCGGAAAATACCCCACTCCATATAGAAAAGGTCCGTTTCAGTGGACCATTTTTTCCAGGACGTCGCAGGATCGGTGCTTCTCCTTCCATTGCCGGATCGGGTTAAAGTGTTTCCATAATCGTTGGGGTCTCTGGTTCCACACACCGTACACACTTGCGTCTGGCAACCACTGTCCATCTTAGTATAGGTGATGGCAATCATCCGGTGTGCGGTAGAGGTCATGGTAATTTCCATGGCCCCTTTAACCGTTCTGGTTTCTGTACTGTTGAACATTCAGGTGACCTTGGTGTTCTTCAAAATAATATGAGCGGATTCCACAACTTCCGTTGGAATCACTCCCTGAACCCCTCCCCGACTACGGGACCCATATTGGGGGGAGGCTTCTTTCGCGTATCTGGCGGCGACCCCTTCCGTCATATAAAAATGAGGGCGCTCATCATCTCTCCACCAACCCTGTCGGAGCCACTCTCCGGTATCGGGTCTTCGAACGGCATACCCTGGTTTACCGATCAATTGAACGTATCCTTGTCGGATCCCAAGGCGGATCAACTCTCGCAGGGCTTCTTCATCTCCAAGAGAAACCTGCCTTGCGAGGTTTTCTATCTCCTTTGTGATCGCCATCTACATTATCCTTGCTATATTCTAAAGTAATCAGGTAATCAGGGCTCCCTTTTAAATCATACCCGACAAGGATAAAATCATGAGCTTGAAGAAAAAAATTATTAAAAAGGCCATGGAGAATCCTGAACTCAGGACACATTTGCTGAGCATTCTCCTCAAAAATAAAATGGGCAAAACCGCTGGGGCTCTCTGGTTGGAAGAATACGTGACGGATAAAGATCCGGAAAAGGCTTTGAAAAAGCTTCGGGAGAGGGACTTTAAAGATCTCCAGAAAATGGCCATTGAAGAGATCAAAGCTGAGAAAATACCTGAAAACCTCCAGATGACTCAGAGGAAAAAGGAAAA
>WJJK01000235.1 GCA_014729705.1 Candidatus Altarchaeales archaeon
ACAGGATAAACTTTGGGGTAAGGGTTATTTCGGATATGAGTCATCGATGCGATGATTGAATGGCTCAAACACCCCCCTCAATGGGGGGTATGGACCCGTCGGGATTCGAACCCGAGGCCTCCCGCGTTCTTTCCCATACAACCTTTTTGGTTTTTGGAGTGCAAGGCGGACGATCTACCGGACTGATCTACGGGCCCATAAAAAATTTATTAACCCCTTGACGGGTTCCCTTGTCACAAAAAAAATTTATGTCGGCTTCACATGGAAAACTTTAGCCCCCACAAAAATATGGGAAAAAAGATCTCCGCAAAAAAAATGTGTTTCTTGGAGGTGATCCAGCCGCAGATTCCCCTACGGCTACCTTGTTACGACTTCATCCCCCTCACAAACCATAGATTCGACACACCCTACTGGATGGGCCTCACCTACAATTCACTCGGTTGACGTGACGGGCGGTGTGTGCAAGGAGCAGGGACATATTCACCGCAGTATGATAAACTACGATTACTAGGGATTTCAACTTCACGAGGGTGAGTTTCAACCCTCGATCTGAACTGAGGTATAGTTTAGAGATTAGCGTCCCCTCTCGGGGTTGCAACCCATTGTCTATACCATTGTATGCCGCGTGTAGCCCAGGAGATTCGGAGCATACAGACCTACCGTCGCCCGCGCCTTCCTCTGACTCATCGCCAGCGGTCCCCTTATAGTGCGCCCCAAGTCTCCTTGAAGCTGGCAAATAAGGGTACGGGTCTCGCTCGTTAACGGACTTAACCGTACGCCTCACGGTACGAGCTGACGACGGCCATGCACTACCTCTCGGCTCGTCAGGCAAGACCTTTAGCCTGGCCATCATTCTGCCGTCGCCCCTGGTAAGTTTCCCGGCGTTTTATCCAATTGAACCGCAGCATCCACCCCTTGTGGTGCTCCCCCGCCAATTCCTTTAAGTTTCAGCCTTGCGACCATAGTCCCCAGGCGGCGGACTTGACAGTTTCCCTACAGCAATGCAGAAGCTCGAGGCTTCCGCAATACTCAGTCCGCATAGTTTACGGCTAGGACTACCCGGGTATCTAATCCGGTTCGCTCCCCTAGCTTTCGTCCCTCATCGTCAGGCCCGTTCTAGGATGGCGCCTTCGCCACAGGTGGTCTTCCAAGGATTATACCATTTCACCGATACCCCTGGAATACCCCATCCCCCTTCCGGCCTCTAGTCATGTAGTATCCTCTGCAAGCCCTACCGTTAAGCGGCAGGATTTCACAGAGGACTGGCTGAACCGACTACGAACGCTTTAAGCCCAATAAACGTGACCACCACTTGAGCTGCCGGTGTTACCGCGGAGGCTGGCACCGGTCTTACCCAGCCCTTATTCCCAGAGCTTTTTACACTCCGTAAAAGCACACCTTGTGGGTGTGCACTTGGGGTCCCCTCGTCACGCTTGCGCGCATTGCGAAGATTTCGCGACTGCTGCGTCCCTTAGGACCTGGACCTTTGTCTCAGTGTCCATCTCCCGGCTCCTACTCCCATAGCCGGTATGGATCGCAGGCATGGTGAGCCATTACCTCGCCATCTACCTAATCCACCGCAGACCCATCCTAGGGCGCAACCAGATAGCAATAATCTGGCGCCTTTAGGTTTCAACCATTCCAGGACCTGAAACCTATGGCGTATTATCCCCAGTTTCCCGGGGTTATCCGCCTCCCTAGGGCAGGTTGTCCACGTGTTACTGAGCTATCCGCCAGGCACACAATGCTTGTGGCCTAGACATGCATGTCTTAGTCAAACCCCAATAGCAGTAGTCTCGAGCAGGATCAACTCGATTTGGTTTGGCCGCAAAATGTAAAGGATTTTTTGCGGGATCTTTCTTGCATAAATTTATGGGTTTAGCTGATTTCCACGTAGCCAACTTTTCAGGTGGATCCCATGCAGCATCCACCCACATTAATTTTATTTGTCTCACAGAATACAAACTAATCGTTAAATTAACTTGCTTATAATTCTCTGTGAGGCGTTTTACGGTTGGTCAGCAATCGCCCCCATCTGATTTTGTTTGCACACTTCAACCAGGTAGGGGGTTTACTTCACCCCAAAAGGATTAATTTTTTTGAGCGTAAAACTCGGAGTATATAACATACCCTTCAGGCTTTAAAAATGTTTTATTTAGTAGACTTAAACAAATATGTTAGGGATGAACCTCTTGTTTCATTTCTTCTCAGCATACTCCGTATGTTATTTCGCGTTTGGGGGGGTGAGAGAGCATATTCTCTTGATTTTTATTGTCTCCATATTCATAGACTTAGACCACATACCCCACATACTTAAAGCTAGGCAGCAGATATTGGGTGATGGTTTTGGATCGGCTTCAAGAACCTTTTTACACGAGCTTTTGGGTTTAAGCCTTCTGTCGGCAGCATTATGTTTTCTTTTGTCTTTTTCTTTGCTCCCTGCTAAAATCGCCGAAATAGTGGCCTTGTCTTTAGGGCTTCACTTTGGATTTGATTTTCTGTTTGGGAAAACCAGGCCTTTCTATCCGTTCTCCCGGGAGGAGATATCCTTGATCAAAGTGTCTAAAAAACAGAAAGCCTATTTAGAATTTATTTTAACCGTGGTTTTGGGGGTGGTTTTTTGGATAACTGTCGCCTAGAGTTTGTGGAAAAACTCAAACAAAAAACAGACGACGTGCTGTTCAAGTTGCCTTGGCCGGCAATTAATCCCAACTACGTGTCGGGGTTGTCCATATTAACCTCGATTTTTTTTGTAGCCGCCAACAGACAACCGCCGCTGCCGTTGTTTTTTTTGAGTTTAACCTTGATTTTCGACTTGCTTGATGGAGTCATAGCACGCAAACACCGCCTGCAATCACATGAAGGCCACATGGTTGACGTGGCCTCAGACCGCATATCGGAGGCGATTATTTTTTCAGCCTACCTAACGCCGTGGTACTACCTCTTCTCTTTAAACGTTCTTTTAAGCATCTATTCACACCAAAAAAACAAACACATCATCCTACCGCTAAGACAGGTTTTCTTCGTATTCTATCTTGTGGGGTTCGTCTGACTACCTCTCCCTGCCGTCCATTATGTAGGGTAGCAGGTTGCCTTTTTCCTCAGCCTCATCTATGAG
>WJJK01000236.1 GCA_014729705.1 Candidatus Altarchaeales archaeon
AGCATACCCTCCCCCACATTAAATAGGGAGGCGGTGTCCACGCAGACACGATCCCCCATCCCCACAGGCTTTATTTTTTTTAAGGTAACCGCCACTAAATCCAGCTTCTTTTGTGAAAGTGACTGCACGAATCCACAGATCTTTTTTATCGTAATATGGTCTGCATCCACTAACACCCCGTCGGCTCCGACCTCAAGGGTTTCAAGCGCTGTTTTAGCCTCATCAAGTGTTTTCACTTCCACAACCACTTTGCATTGGTTTTGCAGGGAGGCGATGATGTTTTCAAGGGGTATGACCTTCCAGTCCGTGGAGTTGATGATGAGGTATTTTGATTTCGCCCCTAATTTAGTTGCCTGCTCCTCCTCTTTTTTGGAGAAAATCACTTGGTAGATCGCGTTCTCGCCTAAAACGACGTCTGCTTCAGGGTGGTCTGAGATAACCTCAATCTTTCCGAGTTTCCGGGTTTTTTCCACATCCTCCTTATTCACCCAGACTCCGTTAGCACCGGATTCAAGCGCGTCAGTAACCCTGCTTTTACGTTCATCCCACGGTGCTTTGCCTGCGGCCTTAACCCAAACCTTCTTTTCTGGCATGTATAATAATACTGAACCTCTTTTAATTAAGTGATGGTTTTCGAAAGATTCTTCAAAGCAAAACCGCTGAAACAGGTTATCCTAGTGCGCCGTGACGTGAAGATGGGTAAAGGCAAGCTCGCAGCCCAAGTAGCCCACGCGGCGGTTGCTGCGGCGGATAAAAGCAGGTTAAAAGACGCTGGAAAAACCAGGGCCAACCCAAATCGGTTGTGAGGGTGGCTGATTTAGACGGGTTATTGGAGGTTAAAAAACAGGCTCAGGCAAAGAGGCTGCCTTATGAGTTGATACAGGATGCAGGCCACACCCAGATTGAGCCCGGCACCATAACCTGCCTGGGTTTAGGCCCCTACCCTGAAGACGAACTAGATAAGTTAACTGGAAGGCTTAAGCTACTTTGAAATCGCCTGCCTCGCCTTCTTTAAAGTCCCGCTTACCTTAAGGACGTGAATCAACGCATCATCCCTGTCTATTTTTGATGTGAGCGCCAGGGTTGCGCGCACGTCATCCACGGATTTATGGTTGACCTTAATTATTCCCCTTGCTTTTTCCTTATCCCAATCCATAAGCCAAAGACTGCTTCTGCTTGCCCCGTACTCTCCCCAGAGCCTTAAATGATAATACCAGAGGCTTGAAACCAAGTCTCTTCTTGAGGGCCGCTGATTCGAGACGACTTCGAAGGCTATGTACCTGTTCCTCTCCCTGAGTGTTTTCGGCAGTAACTTGGGCATACTAAACCATCCAAACATGTATTATGCTGTATCCCCCCTGCAAGTATTTTTTGACTGTCTTCAAAGCCAACTCGGAGTCGGGGGAATCGATTTTATCCTCTAAAATCACTATACTATATGTGTTGTCAGCTAAATCAATATGGTATTTCTGCGTACCCCTATCCATTAAACGGATTGTGTAGCCGTTGTAGGTTCTCTCGCAGAAACCCCCTCCCAGATGGCAGTTGGATCCTCCGATCAAAAGCAGCCTGCCCTTTGAGGTGTTAACCCAGAATGGATTCATATACGTCTTCACCTTAAGCCTCATATTGTCTCCCTCAAGTATTTTGTAGGAAACGTCATCGAAGTACCCGGTTTCCCCAGGCAGAAGGGCTATCTCATCTGACACATCCTCTGAATTGATTTCAATGTGGTATTCCACTCCCTCATCAACTAACCTGAAGCCCGTGTAGGTGAAGCTTGTTTGCCTGAAATACCTTGCCTTTGATTTATTTAACTCAAGGACGTCGCACGCACTTCGGCACTCCCCTGCGCAGTCGACTAGCAACTCCCCCCCATCCCTTACGCCGTTTAAGCAGTGGTGCAGGGTTGTCGTGGTGGATAAGGATGTTGAAGTGGTGGTTGAAGTTGTTTTCGTGGTTGAGGTGGCGGTGGAGGTGGTCTGCAGGAAATCACATACAGTGTTTTCGTCGGCGTCAAGGCAGCAGTAATCCTCGTATTTCATGTGGGGGGCGGTGCACAAAGCCCCCTCTGAGGTTGTTTTAGGGGGGGAATCCATGGTTTGGTTGGGGTTTTCCACGGTGTTCATGAATCTTATTAAGCCGTAGGCTGTGGACCCCACGGATATGAAAACAAGCATCCAAACCAAAAGCCCTAAAACAATCAGTGAACTCCAAATAATCTTTTGGATTCTATCCATTTTTTTTTAGATGTGATCCAGTAAGTCCTCACGCCGTCGGTCTACCGCCCGTCTTCGCCGGATCTCCTTAGCATAGACTGCTTGAAGCTGTTTTTTGGGGGTGTATCTCGGCGACCTTGAACTGCCTCCCTTAACCGTGATTTTTTCTATCCCCATCTCCTCAAGCGCTTCAACCAGGTTCGCTTTAAGGGCGGGGATGTGAAGGTCTGAGGCTATTCTCACGCTTGCCCCATACCCTGATCCGCCTTCCAGCCAATCTTTTTTCCGCTTGATTTTTTCTCTCACACTTTCGGCGGGTTTCCTTGTTGTTTCGTCATAGACCTCCCCCGCTGAAGTTAAAGCCCTCATATGCTCTGTGGGAAGGAGTCCCTCCCCCCGGGACTTCCGGAGGGCTTTTAAGACTTCAGGCATATTATGCTCGCCTTTGATGCGGTCCCGCAGGGCCGCGTAATCTAGTGTCTGAAGGACAGCCGCATACTCTGCCTCGGATTTAGCGGAAGCCTTAAGTTCCCCCAGTATCCTGGATTCATGTTCTTTGGGGGTGTAGTCAAAGAGTCTTTCGGCTTTATCAGCTAAACTTATTCTCCCCGATCCCACAAGAAACCGCCGGTCAACCTGTTGTGTCAGTTCAATGGCATCCTGTTTAGTAAATGAGGTTGGATGGGGTTTTGGGGTGAACTCTTGCTGCATGAAACGGAATTCCCTTTGATCCTCTGACGGCTTTCTTTTTTTCATTTTAGTGTCTGTAGGCGAGTAGTTTATCTAACCTATCGTATACCCTCACTTGTTCTACGTAGCCCACACATTTGTTTTTTAGTTTCATGTCCCCTAATGCGTTGCAGCCTGAACTGAATTCGTTCGCTACCGCCGTGCATATTAACTCATCCTCCCCCACAAGAAATCTGCATGGTTGCTCGGATTTCTTGTAGGCTGCAAGGGTTATGAGGCAATCGATTTGGTCGAAGCTGTTTACTGCCGTCTCCTCAATGCCATGCCTTCTTCTTGGAAGCTCGTTGCAGTAGTCGGGGGAGGGGGTTTCAATGAGTTGGCAAACGTGCTTTAGGGATTTGTTTTTTTCGGGGCAGGAACCGTCTTTAGGAACTACAAAATATTCGGCGCCCGCCTCTGAAACCTCCTTACCCTGGTTTAAACACCCAAAAACCAGTATGCATAAAACAAAAATTATTTTTTGCATCTCTACACACAATTATTTCCTTTTACGTTAACTTATATATGGTCTCACCTAATATCTTGCCTGAGTAAACCGTGGTTGGCGGAAAAAAACTACTTATAACAAACGCGTTTGATCCCCTGAAAAACAAACAAATAGATTTGGCTGTTTCAGATGGGTTCATCGTATCAGCAGATGAATCAACCGACCCCGATGAAACCCTTGACGCTGAAGGCAGGATGGTCTTCCCCGGCTTTGTGAACATACACACCCACCTTGATAAAGCCGACCTACTATATCAGATGAGGCCCTCTGATTTCGGGAAATCCCTTGAAGAGAACCGCATGCTTCTGCGTAGATTCAAAAAACAATACTCCACCGAATCCCTTAAGTCACGCGCCAAGAAGGCGGCACTTGAGATGCTTGAAAACGGGGTGACTGCGGTAAGAAGCCAGGTGGACGTGGATTCAACAGGCGGTTTAACCGCTCTTAAAGCCCTAAAACAGTTAAAGCAGGAATTGGGGAAACAACTTAATCTGAGTTTATGCGCATTCCCCCAGCAGGGTGTTTTAGACCCAGCAAGCAGGGACCTTTTAGATGAATCCCTCTCCTTCGGCGCAGACCTGCTTGGCGGGTTGCCTGCGGTTGAGGGGGCTGTTGCAAACCAAAAGAAACACGTTGACGCTTTATTTGAGTTGGCGTTGAAATACGACGTAGACCTTGAAGTCCAGGTGGATGAGTCCAACGACCCCCGGCACTTCATCCTGCCTTATCTGGCTGAGAAAACCATTGAAAACAACATGCAAGGCAGGGTTTCAGCCACCCACGCCATAAGCCTCTCAGCTCAAAGCCCTCAGGTCGCAGGCGAGACAATCAAGCTCCTAAAGAAAGCGGGGGTGAACGTTATCGTCACCCCTGGACCCAACCTGGTCACCCGATTCAACCTGCCAGGTGGTGTGCACAGCAGGCCTTCAAACAGCATAACCTTGGTGAAGGAGTTGTTGGCAGGCGGGGTTAACGTCGCCTTAGGCACAGACAACATACGGGACATATTCTACCCTATAGGTAACGCAAGCATACTCCGGGAACTCTATGCCCTTGCGGTTTCAACCCGGATGACGGGGCAACAGGACGGTTTGAAGCTTCTTGAGATAGCCTCAATCAATGGCGCCAAAATAATGGGTTTAAACTATGGATTGGAACCCGGTTGTGTGGCTGACTTAATCCTTCTTGAAGCCCGCCACCCCCGGGATTTATTAAACACTAAATCCCTTATCCCCTACGTAATAAAAGGTGGTGATGTGGTCTCCCGGATACATGTTGAGAGGTGGGTTGCTTGAGTTTAGACAACAAGAAAATAGATGACTTAATCAAGAAATCCATTGACCTGCATTTTCACGTGGGCCCGGACATTCTCCCCCGTAAATACACTGTGGAGCAGTTGATCGAGTCTGAGGCGGGTAAAATCAGGGGCGTGGCTTTGAAGGCCCACAGCTTCCCCACCATAACCTCCATTGACGCTGCGGTGAAAAACCACGGCCAAACCGGCGTGGAATTAATCGGCAGCATAACATTAAACTACTTTATGGGGGGGTTCAACCCCAGCGCAGTCTATGCCTCAAGCATGCTGTCTAGGGATTATCCGATAATCGTTTGGTTTCCCACAATCCACGCTGAAAATCATCTTATACACAACCACAGTGAATACGAGATACCGCCGGAATGGATTGGGGACCCTTATTTCAAGCCCCGAACCAAAGACGATTTAAAGGCTATTAAAGTCACTAACTGGGCGGGCAGATTGATTAGGAAGGCGAACCTGGTTTTGGATGAGATGGTTAAAAACAACTGTATTCTTGCCACCGGCCATATCTCCTGGCGGGAGGCGGAAAGACTCACCCTCGACGCCCTTGACCGGGGTCTGAAGGTGTTGGTTACACACCCCATGCAAAAAGACATTTCAATGCCGCTTGAAGTTCAAAGGAAGCTAGCCGATAAGGGCGCGTTCATAGAGTACTGCTACATAATGTATCTTGACCGCGACCACCCTGGGGACTATCCCCCCGAGAAACAGGTTGAAGCCATAAAGGAGATTGGAGCGGATCAATGCATACTTGTAAGCGACGGCGGTCAGGTACGCAACCCAAGCCCGAGCAAATGCCTTAAGGACTACGTGAACCTTCTGTCTCCCTATGGTTTGGGTGAGGGGGATTTCAAAACAATGTTAGTCGACAACCCCCTGAAGCTTCTTGGCAAGTGAAGCTATTTCCTCCCGGTATTTCCGCGCCTTAGCCGACGGCGTGGCGTCATAGATTACGTCGCGCGAGACGTTAACAAGGATATTCCTCCCTCCTGAGGATATTATCTTCTTAAGATCCCCGCCTTGCGCTCCCACGCCCGGGAAGAGAATCACGCAATCCCCGCCTACCTCCCCCCTGATCTCTGAGACCTCCCTTTCCGAGACTTCTTCGGTGGCCCCCACAACTACTCCATCGGCTTTGTTTTGGGCTGAAATTTCGGCTACCCTGCGATAAACGGGCACGTCATTTACGCGGGCGTGTCGTTGGATCCATTTAGCCTGTGGATTGCTCATAAGCGTTAACACGAAGACGCCTAAATCTTTTTGGTGAGCGGATTCGATTGTCTCAGAAATGTTGCCAGGGTAGGGGCTTGCGGTTAATGCGTCGAATCCACATTCGGAGGTCCACCATAAGGCGGATTCATTGCTTGCTCCGATGTCGCTTAGTTTATGGTCTAAGATAGAGATCATCCCCTTGGAGTGGATTTTCTTGTTTAGTTTTGATAGTTCCCCTGCTGTGAGGTTGAATAAAACGTATTGGCTGTTCACCTTTATGGCTAAGCAGCTGTCTGCCACATTATCCACTATGTTTTCACAGAACCCAAGCATATCGCCTTCTATTGTGTTGTTTCTTCTCTGGCTTTTGACTGCGGGGTCAAGGCCCACACACAGGAGGCTTTCTTTTCCCTGCCTTGCTGATAAGTATTTCTCTAGGAAACTCATCTCATCCACTCTCTTGGGTTTTCACTCCACAAACTAATTTGAGCTAAATCTTGTTCCGACAGATAGTTTTGCTGGATTAAGTGTTTTGTTAACTGGGGCAGGCTGGTTAAAGCGGAAAGCGCAATATTTTTTTCTGCGAAATTTCTTTTTGTCTCAGGCAAATCATATGTGAAGATGCAGAGGACTTCATAAACCCCGATTTTTTCTTCTCTTAGGGTGTCCACCGCATCTAAAGCCGAACCCCCGGTTGAAACCAGGTCGTCTATCACCAGGGCTTTGTCGCCTGCACTTATTTTTCCCTCGATTTTTTTCGCTAAACCGTGTTTTTTCGAGTTTTTCCTGACATAAACTAGGGGTAGTTTTTTTTGGTCTGCAACCCAGGCCCCCCAGGGTATGCCTGCTGAGGCGGTGGCGCATACGACGTCCACGTCTTCTGAGACTTTTTCAGCTAACTTGAAAGTGATTTTCTCTCGCAATACCGTGTTTGAAATCAGTATCCTGCAGTCAGTGTATACCGGGCTTTTTATGCCTGACGCAAATGTGTATGGTTTTTTGGTGTTGAATTCAACCGCCTTCTCTTTTATGAGGATTTGGTTTACCTCAGCATCCCTCATCTAGCATCACCTTCCTGGATGAGGCGTTGCGGGTGTATCTGCCGAACTCGGTTTCACGCAATCGGTTGGCGTAGAAAACTGGGCCGTCCACGCACACTCTGTGCTGGCCTATCATGCAGCTTGCGCACAAGCCCAGCCCGCATTTAATGTATCTTTCAAGGCTTACCTGGCAGGCGGTATTTTTGTCTTCGCAGATGTCCGCTATTTTCTTTAGCATCCTCTCCGGGCCGCACGCGTAAACACATGCGTACCCCCTATCTTTTAAACGTTTTCTCACCATCTGGTGGGCGAAGGCCTTCTCCCCTTGGCTGCCGTCGTCGGTGCAGACTGCTACATCACATCTTTTTTTTAGTGTTTCTTCAAACAAAATTTCCCTCCCGCATTTAGCGGATAATATGATTTCGGCTTCCAGAATGTTGCTTAAGGGTTTTAGCGGCGCTATCCCGCAGCCCCCTCCCACGATCAAGCATTTGCCCTCTGTTTCCTTGAATCCATGTCCGTATGGGCCTCGAAAGCCTATTTCCGCTCCTTCCCGTAATTCAAAGAGTTTTTCGGTGAAATCCCCTACTTTTTTGACTGTAACCTTTAATTCACCGTCGACTGCGCTGAAGCTGAAGGGTTTCTCCCCTACGCCGGGCATCCAGAGCATGCAGTATTGGCCGGCCTCTGCAGGTCCATCAACCCCTAGGGTTAGTGTCTTGTGGATTGGGGTTTCATCAATTGTTTTCTTGATTTCAACCATCCGTGGTTTTTCCCTCCTACCTTCCATGGGCTGCCCCCACAAGCTCGCCTATTTTTTCGACTTGCCTGTCTTTCATGTATTTTTTTATTTCTTCTTTGATTTTTTCGAATACGTTAAGGCCGCGGTAGTGTATTGCGGTTCCTATTTCCACTTGACTTGCTCCTGCTAGCATTGCTTCCACCGCGTCTTCCCCGGTTGTTAATCCCCCGCAGCCTATCACCGGTATCCCGCCTTCCACAGCCTTGTAGGCGTCCCATATGCAGCGGATCGTGATGGGCTTGATTGCGGGCCCGGATAATCCTCCCACCCCGAAGCCGAGTGTGGGTTTCTTTGAATATATGTCTATCTGCATTCCAGGCCCCAGGCTGTTTCCGACGGTTATTGCGTCTGCGCCCGCTTTTTTTGCGGCTTGGGCAAGTTCCCCTATCTGCATGACGGAAGGCGATAATTTCACTATGACTGGGAGGTCGCAGTTTTTTTTGACTTCGGCCGTGATTATTCGCGTGGCCTTAGGCGTTCCGTGTCCGGCCATAAGGCCTGTTCCGGGCGTGTGTGGGCAGGATAAGGGTAATTCTATTGCCTTGAAGTCCGCCTCCTGTATTTGTTGGGCGAGTTCGGCGAATTCCTCTGGGGTTTCCCCTATTATGCTTGCGATAACCGGCGCCGGCACGTCTTGGTTGTCTTTGAATTCCTCTAAGGCTTCTTTAAGGCCCATGTTGCTGTAGCCTACTGCGTTTAGGAATCCGGATTCTGTCTCGGTTAATATGGGGTTTTCATGGCCCATACGCGGTTTAAGGCTTATGGATTTTATCACTACTGCGCCTGCGCCGTTTTCGGCTGCGAGTTTTAAGGCGCCCTTTGTAGTGCCTAATATGCCTGATGCGAGCAACACCGGGTTCTCAACTTTCACACCGCACAGGCTGGTGGATAAATCCATCAGGTAGAATTAGCACCTAAAACCAAATAAATAAAAAAAAGTGTTGCAAGCATGGTTTATGCTTGCTGGTTTTGTTTGGGTCGCATGAGAACTAGTTTTCCGTTCACAGGCACTGCGTCCATCAGTACCGTGATGGTCTGGTTGTTTTCGAATGCCACCCCTACGTTGGTCCAACGTTCCTTCCCGGTCTCCGGGTCTGATGCGACGGTTGTCACCCGCCAATCTGGTGTTTGTCCTTTCATTTCTTTTCACCTAAAAAAATTGTGTGAAAACACCTAGAAACTCTTTTATTAAACACTTTACCCTAGTGCAGGGGAAAAGTGTTTATTTTTTCAGCTGGTTTTTGCAGTATATCACAGAAACGTTTTCCGCCGCATTCAACGCCTCTAAATATTTTTCCTCCTTGTTGACTAACACCGCGAAATCGAATTCATTGAAGTCTTCTCCCTCATATGCTTCAACCCCGAACTCATCCTCTATCCGCTGGGAAGGTATCAGGGGGTCCACCCCATATACTTTGCAGCCTTCTTTTTTCAGTAACTGAATTAATTTTTTGCTTGGCGTGTTATGCGTCTCATCCACGCCTTCCCTGTAGGTTAACCCTATTACCGCCACCCTGCATTTTCCCGGGGTACCTTGTTTCCCCCCTATTATTTTCTCGGAAAAGTATTGCGCCATCGATTCGTTTATGTCTCTTGCGGTTTTGGTTAACACCGCTTTTTGTTTTGCGTCTTTGACGGCGTCTATTAGGAAGTGGGGGTATACTGGTATGCAGTGTCCGCCGACGCCTAATCCTGCTTCGTGTATCTCACAGTACTTGTGGTTGGCTGCTTCCCGGGCCTCCCAGAAGTCTATTCCCAGGGTTTCTGCGGTTTTGAATAATTCGTTGGCGAGTGCGATGTTCACGTCCCGGTATACTCCCTCGATTATTTTGGTGTACTCCGCAGTCTCCGTGTCTGTGGCCTTCGACACGTTTTCGCAGAAGCTTGAATAGAATTTGTGGGCTTTCTCCGTTGATTTATCGTCTAACCCGCCCACGATTTTGGGGAACCTCTTGAAGCGGTCCAGGGAGTATCCAGTCATTATCCTCTCAGGGGAATATGCTAGGTGAAATTCTTGGCCTGCTTTCAGGCCGCTTAAGGCTTCAAGCTTGTTTTTAAGCCTGCCTTTGGTGGTGCCGACTGGTACGGTGGTTTCTAGGACCACTAGATCGCCTTTTTTTAGTCCCTGACCGATTTTTTCCGAGGCTTCGTCAATGTTTTTGTAGTCTGGCTTATGGTTTTCATCAAGAAAAAGCGGCACAATAATGATGTGTACGTCGGTTTCTTGCGCTGCTTTTTTGGCGTTGGTTGTCGCTTGAATGTTTTTTCCGCCATGTTTCTCTAAGGCTTCGGGCAGTCCGGGCTCCCCTGACACCGGGCATTGGCCTTTATTTATTTTTTCTACTACCTGCGGGGAAACGTCTACGCCATATACTGTGTGTCCTGCTTCGGCTAATACCGCGCATAAAGGCAGTCCCGCCTTACCTAATCCTGAGACACTTACCTTAGTCATTTGCCATTTTTTTGAATGCGTCTGCGATGTGTGTTAATTCGTCTTCGGTGAGGCTTGGGTGTATCGGCAGGCTTAACACCTGGTTGGCGTATTTCTCGGTGATTGGGAGGCTGTCTGTGTATCCTCGTTTCAGGTAGAGCTCTTGTTTGTGCACCGGTAGGGGGTAGTAGATTGCGGAGGATATCCCCTGTTTTCTTAATCTCTTTATTACGTTCTCTCTTGTAAGCGGGAAATCCCTAAGTCTTATGGTGTATTGGTGGTATACGGGGGTTCTGCCTTCGTATTTCCTGGGTGTTTCGATTCCCTGTATATTAGTTAATTGTTTTGTTAGTGTTTGGGCGTTGGCTCTTCTTTTTTTGTTGGATTCATCGAGTTTTTTAAGTTGGGTTAATCCGATTGCGGCGTGTATGTCTGTCATGCGGTAATTGTATCCTAATATTTTGTGGTGGTATCTTTTGGGGGATCCGTGGGCGCGCAGAAGCCGGGCTTTTTCCGCTATCTCTTTTTTGTTGGTGGTTATCATCCCTCCTTCGGAGCAGGTCATGTTTTTTGTGGGGTAGAAGCTGAAGCACCCCGCATCCCCTATGGATCCGACTTTTTTGTTGTTTATTTCGGCTCCGTGGGCTTGGCAGGCGTCTTCTATCACTTTGAGGTTGTGTTTTTGGGCGGTTTCTTTTATTTCATCCATTCCCGCCGGTTGTCCGTAGAGGTGGATGGGCATTATGGCTTTGGTTTTGCCGGTGATTTTCGCTTTGATTTTTTCTGCATCGATGTTGTAGTCTTCGCCGATGTCGCAGAAGACGGGTTTGGCTCCTGTGTAGAGTATGGTGTTGGCGGAGGCGATGAAGGTGAACGCGGTTGTCAGGACTTCATCGCCTATCCCTATGTCTTGGGCTAGTAGGGCTGTGTGCAGCGCGGTTGTGCCTGATGTGGTTGCCACAGCATATTTTGTTCCCACGTAGTCTGCGAAGTTTTCTTCGAATTCACCTACTTTCGGTCCTTGGGCGATTAATCCTGAGTCGATTACCTTGCATACCGCTTTTTTTTCTTCGTCCCCTAATTGGGGG
>WJJK01000237.1 GCA_014729705.1 Candidatus Altarchaeales archaeon
ATCTTCTCCACCTCAGGCCCCACCAGGTTGCGGTGAGTATCCCACAGGGGGGCTACTTTCCCGTCTAAACCACAGTCTTTGCTGATCCTCTGGATCAAAACATAAGGGGATAAGTGTTCAAGGAAATCAGCGATCGTTTTGATGTAGTCTGTGTGGCTTATGGGCGTGTATTCTCCGCGTGCATAGGATTCCGCCAGCCTAGTGTTTTCCATAACCAAAAGAGGATAAAGTTTAACTGCATCAACTTCAAGGGCTGAAACTACTTTTGCGGTTTCAATCATCTCAGCGGGAGACTCATAGGGCATGCCCATGATAAGAAATAATAGAGAAAGAATACCCCGCTTCTTCATCCCCCCAACCGCCTTAATGGTTTCCGCGAACCCGTGCCTCCTGTTGGTGTGCTCCGCCGTATGATAATGAATGCTTTGCTGACCCACCTCAACCCATATTTCATATCCTTCCTTCACGTAGCCGCCTAAAAGATCCAGGACTTCCTCTGGCAGACAATCCGGTCGCGTGCCGATAGTCAAACCAATCACATCCTCATGCCTCAACGCCTGAGAAAAAATGTCGTCAAGATCCTCCAACGGCATATACGTGTTTGTGCCAAAAGCGATGTACACTAAAGCCTTATCCCCCGCTCCCTTATCCTTATAATACTGGATTTGGTCGCGGACTTGATTCTCAAGCGACTCGTCTATCACCCGCCTGAAACTTTCGTATGTGAACTGCCTTGCCTGAGCGGGACAGAACATGCAGCCATCCACGCCCACCCTGCCATCCCAATTCGGGCAAGTGAAACCCGCATTCAACGGAACCTTGAATACGCCCACATTATGTCTTCTTCTTGCGTATTCCCCGTAACTCGAATAAAGAAAACCCTCCTCATAAAGCTGGTCGATGATTTTATGATCCACCCTCCTCTCGGTTAAAGTACCCTTAATCTGTGACGACTCCTCAATCATTTCTCCTTAAGCAACATTCTAGGGGACAAGCGTTTAAGAATGCCCCCAACCCTCAAGAGTAGTCTGGTTTTCGTCTCTTCTTTTCACAGTATTCCAGCTTTTCCTGATTATGGGGGGAAGTGAATCCCCTGATTCCAGGATTTCATTAAGCCACCTCTTGGTGACCTCGTCTGCAGGATAACCTGAACCGAAGTCACCCCACCTCACCTTCAATTTTTCAGCCACCCTATCCCTCTCCACCTTCGCTAAAACCGATGCCGCGGCGACCTCAAGGTACCTGTCCTCCGCCCTATGCAGGGCATCCATGTGGGGTATGTAGTAGTCGGGGTTAAGAAGGTAGAGGGCTTTTTTTATGCGCTTCAAATAGTTTTTCGCGTCACTATCGCAGGCGTCGACAATAATCCTGTGGGGTTTATTGGATAAAGACAAAATAAGTTGCGCGGTCTTATCAGCTTCAATCTGGTTCAAGGAACAATTGCTTCGCAGCCGATCTATCTGGTGCGGCTGAACCCGTATGACAGCATATTCCTGCGCAATCTCCTTAATCCTGGGTTCAGACTGCAGCCTCCTTTTAGGCGACATCTTCTTGGAATCCCTGACTTTAAGTTGAGCTATTTTCTTAAGCGAATTCCTGGTGAAGGCGGCTGCGGCAATCACCATCGGCCCTACAACCGGGCCTCTGCCTGCTTCATCTACTCCACAAAAAAAATCAGTCATTTCAACACACTACGTCTTTATTTTCCCGCAGAAAAAAAGGTATGAAACAAATACAAAGCATAAGCTGAGCAGTAAAATTAAAAAGATCTTCAAGGCAACCGAACTACTTGCAACCGTTTCCCGACCCTTCAAAGGGTTTTTGAGGGTTTCATTAAAACCCTTGGAGACCAGATTCAAAGCCTCAAGATTGTTTTCACGAAGATTAGATACCATCTCCTCCCACTGCCTGCTGCTTCTATTAATCTGGGAGATGAAGGCCCTGAACTGCGCATCACTCATATTGCTTACATCAAGTTCGGTGAGGTTTACTTCAGCCTCTTCAACCGGATTCTGGGGGCGCTCTACCCGTGTTTCCACCTCATTAGTTTCCTTGTGGGGTTCCTCCCCCGCAGCTGTCTCTGTGATGTTGAGGTTTTGGGCTTTCAGGGAGAGGTTTCCTAAAATACCTTCAACGTCGCCGCCAGTCACCCCCAAAGTGGTGCGGTGTTTAGTAAGTCTTTTCACTCCTGTGAACTGCTTCATGCATTCAAAGATGCATTGGCGTCCAACGTGGAAACTGCCTTCACGCCCCAAAACCTTCGACTCTATCTCCCCTGCCATATCCCCGCCTAAACAACCCTGAAGGTGGGTTACCCGGTTTAGCGGATACCTTGATTCCGAGAAATAAGTCGACCCCATGCAGAAGAAGACTACTGAGTCGCAGAAATCCTCCTCCCGCCTGGCGTTGTCGAAGAATAAGTCAGTATACTGGGGGGCTGAGGATTCCCCGCCCTCGCATATCCAACTGTTTTCAACAGTCAACCGGGGTAGGGGGCAATCTTTTTTGTTGCTGAATTGATTTTCACTCCCCAAAAGGGCGGGTACCGCCGCCGGATGCACGTAGTCTCCGCTTAAAAGATCCCTACAGTCCTCTTGTTTGTCGTAGATCGAACCCAGTTTCGGGCAGAAGCTTCCATTAAACTTTTTTAGGCATTCTAAGCCCGCAGCACCCCAGGTTCGGTTCACCGTCTGGGTGCAGAAAAAACGGTTGGTTTCCTCCGAGAAACCCGCCGAAAACAAATGCAGGCTTGAAATTAAAACAAAATAAATCAGAATACGCCTCATATCACTAATTTATTCGAAGACTATAAGATAAATACTATTACAAAAAAAAGAGCTGGTTGAGCCGAGATGACAAGGAAATTAATGATCCTATGCCTGATTTTATGTTTAAGTCACAGCGTTTTCGCGCAACCCCCGCTTAAAACCTTTGCCTGCGAAAAAAACACCGACTGCGGGAGCACAGGCTATGGCTCCCGCTTCTGCCTTGAAGGCGACGTATATGAAAAAGTAATGTGGTGGGTTTGCGTGGATCCGGGGGAAAACACTTCCCGGTGTGAATACCGCACCCAAAACAAACTGGTTGAATCCTGTTCAAAGAAAAAAACCTGCTTGATGGGGGAATGCAGGGGATTAAACAAGACATCCCAAACCAAGACCAGTGAAGATGGTCGGCGACACCTGAATCCTGTGGTGGCGGACATAAAATCCAACCCCGCTTTGAATGCGCGGGTCTCTGAGACGCTGTTAGGCAACCTCTCCCTGGGGGAGGAGGATAAGACTTACCGGGTTTTCGTGAAACTCAGGGAAAACAAAAACCAAGCAGGGCTTCCAAC
>WJJK01000238.1 GCA_014729705.1 Candidatus Altarchaeales archaeon
GATATACGCAGTCATTTCATCCTGCACTTCCGAGCGGATGATCTCTTCTGCATCGGGTACGACAGATCCCTCGGTTTGATGGTTCATGGTGTCTCGCTTTCTATGCGCTCTAGTATAGCGTCCGTATCTACTCTTTCTTCTTTTTCTTCGCCCGTCTCAGCATACGGTACACCTCAGAATGGCTTACGTACACCACGTTATCTTTCTTCTCCTTATCGCCCCTCTTCTTCTTCCGGTATACGCGGACTCTATCCGACTTCGCTACCACGAACTCCTTGTCCTTAGTGTAGGCGAGAACCTTGAAGTCCCTAGGGTGCGGTCTGGATTTCGGTTTATTCTTCCCGTATGCCGGACGGTACTCAGCCTGAGCAAACAGCGCCACGGTGGTGAAAAACATGATAACTAGCCGCATGGTGTTCTCCTACTGGTTCTCTCCGCCGACAGACTTTACCCGGTATATCATCCTTGGCAACCTGATCTCTTCTCCGATTATGCAATTCACGTTAGCCTCTTTTACAAACAGGGTCTTACCCCTTACATTCTTGTACCTTTCTGCCTTGTACGTTCTCCTATGCGCACGTCTCCGGTGAGGAACTGGCGAAGCGTGCGTTCCTCCAGCAGCCGCTATCTTCAACTTCTTTACCTCATCTGGATCGAGCACAATGTGCCTTGGGCGATCATTTGCGCGAGCGAGCGTCCCAGGTCTCTGCTTCGCGAGCATCTTTCGTATATGCTTTGATTCCGTAACGACAACTACGTTACGTGGTTTGAGCGTGTAGTTCAGTTCCTCTACTGCCGTAATTGCATGACGGACCGAATCCTCTGCAATAGCCGAGCGCATCTCCTGCTCGATGTTCTCTTCTGTAGCCAGTACCTCGAATTCTTTCCTTATGATTCTGGCTACTCTCGGTCTCAATGCCAGCACCCTGGCGTTGTATCTGCTCCCTTCTGGTTTCATACGTATCTTGAAACCTGCATTTACCACAACGTCCATATCAGACATTTGTGAGGCCGTCATTTGTCCGGCCAGTTCAAACCCGTGTTCGGTCTCTTTCGCAGTGTAGAGCATTACGACCGAACCTGAGTCTGCCACTATAACCGGGAACAGTTCCCGTACCCTGAGAATATCTGGTATGCTCTCTTTGGCGTATTCCAGTGACCTCTCTACCTTCTCATCCGAAAACAAGTAGAGGTCCGTATTTTTCACTACATCGAGAAATAACCGTGCTGGCGCTTGCTGCTTTTCCCTGCCTCGGACAAGCCATTCCGACAGGCGCACGAAGGTGTTGTACTGCTGTTCTGCGGTCATGGTAGGAGTATACTCGCCTTCATCATTTATTAAACATCTACGCTTTTGCCCGTCTCTGCCGTGAAAGCGCGGACAGCCTCAGAAAAATTATTGAAGCACCTTCCCCGTGTCCACTCCACGAACTCCGCGAAGTTTTTTCTCGTCGCAGCGTATTGCTCTACGTCATTGAACCACGCCTCTTCGTTATCGACGTATCCGCACGCCTTTTTGCACTTAGGGCAAAGGGGGATTCCCCCTACTACCATAACCTTGTCGGCGGAATCCCACCAAGTGCATCTTACTCCGTGGGCTATTCTCTTGTCCTTGCTCATGGTTATCCTTTATTTGTTGTTATGTAATGTATAGAATGAAACTTGAAACCAGTGCAAAGGCTAACGCGGCAGATAAAAAGCCCGCAAAAAACGTAAACCTCTTATACGCTCTATCCCTCGCTTCCCCTTTTAGCCTGTTCGCCTGGGTAAGCGTCCATGCCGCAGCTACACTCGACAGGAGCATCAAGCATAGGCTACCCAAGAAGATCGCGTTCAGCATCTTGGTACTCCTTTACCCAGGGCGGTTCTTCCGGCCATACTGCGAAGTGCAGCTTTTCCCCGAGATAATACGAACGGTACGCATACACCACGTCACTTCCTCGGTATATCTCTGGCATACACTGAGGGCGGATCTTAGGAGACCAATTCGGTAAGCACAAGTAGTACGGACGGCACGCAGCAATCACCTCTTGAGACGCATGCACTTTTCCGTACCTCTTAGTGTACTCCTTGCAGAGGCTTACCCCGAGTTGCGCGGTCCACAGAAAACTCTCCATACAATGCGCTGCCCATTGTACGCATGGGTGTCCGACGTGCGTAGGCTTATACGCCCCCGGAAGGACGATGCCGTTGAGGTTGAGGGCGGTGGAAAGTATCTGCGCCGTCTCCGTAACCATCTTTACGACATGTTTGTTGCAGTGGTAGGCCGCAGCCTTCTCGTAGTCGAGGTCGA
>WJJK01000239.1 GCA_014729705.1 Candidatus Altarchaeales archaeon
AAGGAGGCTATTCTTTGTTAGTGTTATCATGACTGATGGCTCGTATGAGTCGAAATCGTCCACATTACTCTGATTCTCGAGGAAAAAAACCGGGCCCCATGTCTCTTTCCTGTTTTTCCCAAGAACTAACTCCGTCCAGGTATGATTGTTCATGCCCCTATCCTGATCGGAGTCACGGATAAATAAAGCTTCGCCCTCATATTCGTGACCGGACGATTCCCCCCATTCGATGTCGTTTCCATCCAGAGACATGAAACCCACACGCCCCTCGTATGGGTATACGGCGATTTCAATTCGTCTCGAAAAAAACCAGGGGGGACTAAAACCCAGGTCATTGGAACATCACACACTTGAGGATACCGGCCCGACCTCGTCATAGTAATCTTTGAAGTAAACATTACGAGGCCCGAGGAAGGCTCCCGTGTGCTCGTTATCGGAACCATAGAAAATTCCCCGTGTAAACCAATTATGGGGGACTCGAGTGCAATCTCCACAGGTTACGAGAGTCCCCGTCCGTGTCGTAATACTGCGGGGAAATCTCCGGACGCCGAATCCTCCCCCCTGAAAAAAAAATCCGCCCCTCAATGTCAGTAAAGTCATCAGAAACCCCTATTCATATCTTTAACCACGTTACGTACTGGTTGAACCACGGACTCGTTGTCTCCGGATCCTTCGACTCATAAGGAGATACACAACTACGAGGAACTAAAGTTGTACCCCAGTCCTTTACGCTCAAACGACTGTCACGAGATATCAAAGTGTCCGGTCTCCGATACTGGGGTCCTGTGCTCGTTCCCTGCGACAGTCGACGAAGAACACAATTCTCTTCAACGGAGTCCGGTAAAATCACATTCTGACGGATCCACGTTTTCATTACCCTATCGAGGCCCTTTTCGTAAAAAAGTTGCTTGAAGGGGTCGTCGTCTCAATGTCATGAACCTCCCAACCTGGACCCGATCGTTTCATGCGAGTCTCCGGTAATAAAATCTCTAATCCCAAGGACCACTGACGAGGACTCCACGTATAAGGAGGTAGGGAATTATTGAAAAGGCTCCTCGTGTGAGTTGGCTGCGGAAGCTGGACCAAACAATAGGACTGCATCGTTCGAGTATTCAAAAAATTTCCCCAAATGAAAAAGTTTAGACCCCAAAGACCCTGAGAAATCCTTATTTCCCAAACTACAACGAAGCACGAGGAACATACTCTGGACTACAAAGAGAACGACTACATAAATCCCTCTGACCTAAGATAGAACGATTACGAACACTCAAAGTACGAGGGAAATTATTCCGAACCCCAACCCAACGGTACTCTCGAGGAACTAACGTACAAGGTACCGAATGACCATGAGAACTGAACGTACACGTGTACGAAGGATTCTGAACCGAATTCCTGGCGTCCCTCCATGAGAGGTAAAGGCCTCGTGTACGGGTATCCATCAAAAATTTCCCCCAAATAAAAAGTTGACCGGCCCACACGACGCCTGAGAAATCAGTTTTTACCCTTACATCTCGTTACTGCATATCCACGAAATCCCCTGTAACCCGTATGAGGTACTACCGTCATGAAATACGGAACCCCCGTATGAGTACAAGGAGGCTTCACTTCATCTCGGATGATATAATCAACCAATACAAAAACCGAAGTCTCGGCACAATATGCCTGTTGAGGATACGGTCCAGACCGGGTCCGGGTAACCTTATTCATTGCTGGGCTCCTAAGAAAATTTAGCCCGAGGACCTTCGGGGTAACCGGTAAACTCTCTCCCCCCAAAACAACCAGGACCGTTCGAGAAAGCTTGCCCCCTCGAGCCGTTCGAGCATTCGTCCATTGATACCCTTTCGTTACCAATACATGACGATGAGGACCATGAGTCGTAGGAGAGGTTCGAGCCAAAGGTTCATTTCCGGTATAGGTCAAAGTCATCCTGGAAAATCCTCTACGTTACAAAAACACGGCCGCTAGGAAAGGAGGTCTCCGGGGGCTGGCCAAGGGGACCACGAGGATGCAAAGTTACCGTGGAAGGGAAACTACCCCAACAAGAAGGTATACATACGTATGTCCTGGATTCGCTTAACTCTGAAATTCCCGTTCGAGTTCGAGTAACTACCGGAATCCGACGAGAACTCAATGAAAACTCATGGCAACAGGTTCGGGTTTTCATCCAAAAAAACTCCTCCTCAAAAGAAACCGGCGACAAGGATACGTCGTCTGGATATTCAACTGCTCGTAAAACCTACTAGCAGATCGCAAAATTCGAGTCTCCGGATATAGCCTCTCTGTACCGGAACCCCAACGCCCTGGACGACTCGTCTCTGGACGAATGCCGGAAGAACTGACCGTCCGAGTCAAAGTCCCCACGGAAAAACGAGAAAACCACTCCGTTTGTAGGCTTCGGGTCTTCATTACCTACCAACTCCGATCCGTGACCTGAACCCGACGACAAGGGGTACGACTCCATAAATCCCTCTGCCTCTGACCTAAGAGGGGACGATTACGAGCACTCAAGGTC
>WJJK01000240.1 GCA_014729705.1 Candidatus Altarchaeales archaeon
AGAACTTTAAATGCTTGAAGTGCGGGCATGCTTTAGATGCAGACTATAATGCCGCTCTAAATATACTCGCTCTTGGGAGTTTATAGCCCTCAAGCCTTATTCCTACTCTATGGATATTATGCCATAGTTTAAGGAGCTATCCATCTTAAGGAGATCATAGACCTAAAAGAGAAGCTCCCCAATGACTTTGACCTGGGGAAAGAGGTACGAAAGTACGTCGACGCAAACGAGGAGGATATTAAGTACTATCTCCACAACGGGACTCCGTCTTTTGGAGAACCCCAGCCGAATCCCAAAATCTTTGGACCAGCATAAGGTGTCTCACATGAAAAAGATTCGTAAAGATTGGGATACAAACCGCTCCATGAAACGTAAGTCACGCAAAACGCAGTTTTGGTGCGTGTGTGATCGTGAGGTCATTGGGGAAGGCTCGAAGTGTCCTATTTGTGGGCGTCGATCTGGTTTGCGTAGAAACAAAAAAGATTAGGACCATAAGTGAATGAAGCGTAAAGTGCACCTATTTGACGTGCGAAAAGATGGTAAATTCTTTAGAAGGGCTGTATGCGGTTACCGGCCTCCTAAGAGACCTGTAGCTAGGGCACTTCTGGTAGATCCTCAAAAAGATATCTGCAAAAAATGTAAGCCCTATATAGGTGCATTAGAGTTACTTTCTATGCGATCTCTATGGCAACTTATCCAGAAAGAGGACAAACGGATATTTAGTCTACTTAAGGACACTACTTCTACATGAAAAAATAAGCGGGAGTAGCTCAACGGTAGAGCCCCACCTTCCCAAGGTGGTTGTTGTGAGTTCGAGTCTCATCTCCCGCTCCAAAGGACAACATGGAAGAACAACAAGGATTTTTTGTTCAGTACGATAGTTGTTTTTATTCAGTCCCTTTCGAGAAGCTATCAGAAGCACGCGCTGATGCACGCCAGAAATCTCCGAAGAAGCTTAAGATCTTCCATGGCGTCTTGAAGCACATCAACGACGAGCTTATCGACGACTCAGGTTTATCTCTGGTGCCGCGTGTTGGCGGCTACGATAAATAGCGCCCCCATAGCTCAATTGAATAGAGCAAAACCTTCCTAAGGTTGAGGTTCCAGGTTTGAGTCCTGGTGGGGGTATTCTTTCTTAGAGTGTGTCTTCGTCTGTATCTACGACAGTATCTTCTAATTCTTCCTCTGTATAAATTTTAGGGCCATCATCCACCACAGTGTCCTCGAGCTCCTCCATCAAAGTTGTCTCTTTATCCCAGCATTCTGGACAGTACTTCCCCCAACAGTCACATTCGAGTTTGAACGGCCTGTAAGTTTTTATGCCTTGTTTTGAATTACAGCGTGCTAGATTAATGATGAGCGCAAAAAAGAGAGCTAAAAGTACGATATAGACTATAAAGAAGATCCTCATAATAAACTCCTTTGAAAAGGAGCCGCAGGAAGCACCACGACTCCTGTTGTTACCTAGGTGCTGTTAAAAGAAACAGACTACCAAAAACCATCATTGAAAAAAGTACAGCAGTAACAGCGACACTATATAGTATCAGCCGTACGAAGCGTTCCATAAACACCTCCTCGATCTCGATACCTAACGGTGGTATCTATTTCAAAAATGTAGACGGGACAACGAGTAACGCTGTCTGGTCCAGACGCATTTGGATGTGTGACTGATTAGTTGTATGTGGATGATTTAGTTGATAGGGCTCTACTATATCACCCAGGGTAGGCGGGGGAAGTTGCCTGAAAGAGGCGGCTCTTTTGAGCCTGTGTGTTCCCTGTTGCTAATCCCAGTGGGTCTTATCTACTTCGTAAAGGATATTAATAGAATATTACAGCTGCTCTTTTTCTAGATTTATCTTTATCTCCCAAAGACAGGATAGTATATTAGACCATAGAAAAACGTCAACTTTTGAGTACACCAATCGTATATTACTAGGTGAGCAGCGCCAGAGGTCCTTAGGGTGGCCAGAAAAACGATAATCCTGGAGTACTTATGTCAGAGCCCGAATACATCTTTCTCGTACGGCACGGGGAATCCGTTGGTAACGTAGACTGGGATATCCACGCTACTGTACCAGACTGGAAGATCCACCTTACAGATAAGGGCAAGGAGCAAGCTGAGCGTGCTGCTCAAAAGCTTCATGAAGACATAACGAGCCGTCTACCGTATTATCTTCGTGACGAAACACCTCCGAGGATATACTGCTCTCCATATGCCCGCACACGCGAGACAGCGATGCCTATACGTCGCGTGTTTCCGGACCACGTCTACCGGGAAGACCCACGGATACGGGAGCAGGATTGGGGCAACTACAAGGACCTCAAGAGCGCCAGGAAAATTGCTCGTGAACGCAAAAGCTTTGGGACCTTCTTCTACCGACTTCCAAGCGGGGAGTCTGGTGCTGATGTTTACGACAGGGTATCAACGTTCTTTGACACTCTATGGAGAGACTTCAGGGCCCCGGGTTTCCCGCGGACAGCCATCATCGTATCTCATGGACTAACCATCCGACTTATCCTGATGCGTTGGTTCCATTGGACCGTAGAAGAGTATGAGACTCTGCGCAACCCCTACAACTGTCAAATTATTCGTATGCATAAGCCTATGAGCGCTCGGCACTATATTCTTGAGTCAACGCTCAGAAAACGGAAAGTATGAAGAAGCTCGGCATCTCGGACTACGACCGGAAAATGGTTAAGAAGACCATTGCACAGTTCGAAAGTAAAAGAGACCCAGTGGAGATCTTTTATGATCTTTGTCTATGTCTGTGTGTCCCTCAAACGACATTTAAAAGCGCTGCGAAGGTGTTGCGGGAGCTCGTCGCCCGAAACTTCTATTTAGAGCATATCTCTCGGGAGGAGTTGAGGAAGATCGTCAAACCCGTACGCTTTTTAAGGAAGGCCGATTTTCTACTCGCAGCAAAAAAAGATTTTGAGGGCATCTACAGTGTGGTGGTGTCCTCTAACAGTTCTTATGAAAAACGCGAAGCTTTGGTGAAACGTGTTCGGGGGATGGGAATGAAGGCTGGAAGTCATTTCCTACGAAACATGGGAGTGACGGATCTTGCTATAATCGACACACATGTCCTGAAGTTTCTTGAGGCTGCACCTCCGAAAAGCAAACGAGAATATTTGGAGCTCGAGTGTGATTTTCAGGCAGCGTCGAGAGAGTACGGGATGGCAACAGCAGAGTTAGATGCGTACATCTGGAAGTTCTATTCTGGTACACCATGGGAGGAGTATTTTGCATAAGAACTACACGCACAAGTACATCTTCAGCGCTATAGTGCAGCTTATAGGCGGCATTATGTTCATCATGCCGATCGTGGGAGGCTCCCTCTACATAGAGCGTCCCCTATGGGCTAATCCTTTCCTATATGAATCCGGGATGGTTTTCTTCTTCGTAGGTGCCGCTGTCCTGCTTTGTGGCTTCGTTTACGGGGCCTTTTATATGTCAAAAGAGGCCCTTAAACGGCACGCTCAAACATGCACGATGACGTTTGTGTTGCCTGATGCTGAGGCAGAATATCTCATGGCGGCGCACGGCCCTCGTTTCTGGTGTACTCTACAAAGCTTCAAAGAGAAACTTTTCTATATGATAGATGAGACTGATGTCAACGAACGATTCAAAACTCCAGAAGAATGCGCAGACTATATATATGATATGCTTATAGAAGAAGCTCAAGACAGGAATGTTGATTGGAATGAAATACCATAGCCGACATGACACAATAAAATGCGTTGGCGGAACCTTAACAGGGAATCCTAAAGATGGCGGATAAAAAGTATATAGCTTTATTCAAACAGGCTGGAGAGGGCTGTGACTACACAATAGCTTGTGGGTGGAAATGGTCCTGGCTGAAAGCCGAGAATCTTTTCTCTGCTATTGATGAGAGCAAAGAAATTATCCGAGAACTAGGTGACGGAGAAGATATCCTACAAGAGATGACTGTTTTAGAGTTCTCCAATAGTATAGACATTGATATTGACGACGTTCTCCAAAAAGCACGAAACGAAGAAACCCTTAAGAAAGAAGCCGCGGAGGAAGAAGCCGAGCGCGCTGAATTTGCTCGGCTTAAGGAGAAATACGAGCGATGAGTTTCAAGCATAAGATGTGGAGCTTAAACTTCTTTAGGGAGCTATAGCTTTGACAGAGAAAGAAGTGAAGAAGCTTCCTCTCGGCTGTTACATCGTCCACTGGAAAAGTGGAGGCTTTTCGTTGGCCGCTATGGGACAGACGCAAAACGGACAACGCTGGCTTGCCCCCACCAACTGGCTGTTGCAGGCAGGACTTGATAGTGTTCACGGACATTGGTGGGGCAGAGTAGATAAGATGGCATGTATCGCATATAAAAAACACGGTCAGCCCGGCTCTACGCCTGACACTGTAGGTCGCCTATAGTGAGGGGAGGAAACTCGGGACACCAACTGCTTAAGGTAGGAGATTCTAGTGTTGGTCAACAACGTGTACGAACTATCAGATTTCGAGGATGAACTCAAGTATCTAGATGGTTATGTACATGTTAGTCACGATGAACTCACTTTTCCGTGTGAAGTAACGTGGATCGATGAAAGATTTGGTCATGCTAGACTTGTTCGCACTACCGAGGGTGCAACTCCAAGCAGACCTAGCCGGTGAGCAGGGCTATGATAGTCGGGTCGGGGGCATTAGTCAAATGTGGAGCTCGGACTTCGGTCTAGACAGAATCCCGGTTATAGGGCTGACCGAACACTAAACAGAATGGAGGGAGTATGCTAGGTACTAAAAAAATCCCCGTAGAGATGTTGGAGAAGATGAAACCAATCTTCAAAGAACGAGTGAAAGCCCTCATAGAGGAAGCATTTGAGGTAGCTGCGTTTTTGGAGGACCCCAGGATGCTCGAGGAGACCTGGGAAGAAGTCGCAATAAGTTTCAGCGATAGCGCAAGAGAAGAAGAGCGGTCTTTTATGCCTAAATCCAAAAACGGGCGTGACTCATCTTTAGAAATGAAAGATGAGTCTAACGATGGTGTTAACCTTGTAACAGGCAAAACGCTCAGCCCGCATCGCACTCCTAAAAGGAAGAGGGCGAAATCAAGTTACAAATTCCAAGGCACGCACAAGATGAGTAAGAGGGGACGCCCTATATCGAAGTACAAGGGTGTGTCCTGGGCGGGCGGACAAAGGCCTTGGCGGGCTCGTTACGCTGACGTAGAACTCGGTCTATTTGTAGATGAGGAAGCGGCGGCAACCGCATATCGGGAATATTCTGAGTCTCTAGCTTAAAAAGTAGTTGACAACCCCTTAAAAAATGGCTATATTTATGTCGATTGTAATTTCATGGAGGAATCATGACTCTGAAGAGCCGAAAATGCCGTGTAGTAGTCAAGCGCCGGATACTGTGCCTCAGGGGGTCCTCTGTCTAATCAATCGTCTCAATCGATTTTTAGAGCCCTCTGAGAGAGAATCTCAGAGGGCTTTTTCATTATGAGCGCCAGACTAAGAGACCTCCAGAACAAACGAAGACAAGCGGCCACGGTTCAGGATTATATGGACCGGGTGGATGACTTCCATGAGAGGTGTAAGAGAGCGGATTTTAAGAAGGAGATGTGGCGTGAGCTGTACGAAGGACTGTGTGACACGGATATACCGGGAGGAGACAGACTCAAGGGAAGGCTATACTTAACACTCAACGATGTAGGAAAAGCTAATCAATATGCGATGGCTTTTCCAGGCTCTGAATACTCGTTCCCGTTGTTCATGGCTTTCATGAGTCCTGAAGCTGATGTGCTTCTCTGCCCGCTAGAGGATGTCCCTCTGTACATAGGGCAGCAAGCAACAGTGCAAATAGCCACATGGAGACTGAGGCGTGGGAAGTAGATGAGGAAGGAATAATCGTTTGATATTTTTGGGTCCGTAACTCAGCTGGTAGAGTATCGCCCTTTTAAGGCGAGCGTCGTGGGTTCGAGTCCCACCGGGCCTACCACAAATATCGGAAAAACATATGCGAAGACGAAAGAGGATCGGTAGAAATAGAAAAAGAACTAATATCTGCGACGATCATGAAGTCGTAGAGGAAAAAGCCCGAGAAGCGTTGTTTCTGGTACAGGATTTAAAGACAGGCTCTTCGCTATCAGCAGGTACTAAAAATGAACTTATCAGATTTCTTAAACTAGTACTGAAGCATAATCAATTTGCAACAGAGTCTGGTCAAAGTATGGAGAATAGACTGTGGCAGTACAGAGAGAAGATCGAAAACCTAGGTTTTAAACGTATGCATAAAGGAGAAAAATAGATGAATCTTGGTTATGTAACTAGATGGGACCTAAAGGGATTCCTTGGGACGATAACAGACGAGAAACTCCGGAAGAAGGTCCTCCGGATGCATAACAAGTATGAGGAATTGATATATCACCTGCCAGCCGCGGTGTACTATCACCATAACTGGGTGGGTGGATGGGCGGATCACACAGCGCAAGTGATTCAGATCTCATCCGAGCTCTTTGACAGTTACATTGTAGGAGTACATCATGACCTTAAGGTCAGCCTGGATGATGTTATCGTAGCGGCGTTCGTGCATGACTTCGACAAACTCTGGTGCTACAAAGACGCTCCTCCTAAGAAAACTGAAAAGGGGAAGGTCACCACGATTGAGCCCCAGCCTGGAAAATTCGTACGGAACGATGACATCGTCAAGTACGAAGAGACAAGCAAAGCAATTGCTGAGGCTTTTCGTGCGGGCATCAAACTGACCGACCAGCAGATCGAGGCCATTAATCACCATCACGGCGGTTTCTCTACGGATTTGTCTTCGCCACACAGTCGGAGAGGAGGCATGACTCCATTCTCTACGTTGATGCACTGCGCAGACATGTTGAGTGCCTTCAATCTCGGACACTGTAAACCCGGGGTGAAGATAATGCCGGATTTCAGCTCGAGCGGTATCTGGGAGCTGCATGGGGGTGCAATGTTGGAGTACAAGGACCTGGGCGTTCCTTCACGTCTGAAGAAACAGCTCAAGGATTGGATAGAGTTTCACGACTCAAAGTGTACTGAGCGTCCTTCGTATCTTGTGAAGCCCGATATGGCTGGAGAGCTCAATCATAAAGGTCTTGAGCTGGCAAAAAAAGTTAAGAAGATCCACCCGGACCTAGACGTATGGTACTGGGGCGATCTCGGTAAAGGAAAAGGGTTAGTGAAGAAGGAAATCAAGGGCTCTTAGCTTAGTTGGTATAAAGCGCCTGGTTTACACCCAGGAGATTCGCAGGTTCGAGTCCTGCAGGGCCCACCACATTGGAGGAAAAAATGAGCGAAACAGGCATGCAGCCGGGCGGTGACGCGATGGTAGATATGATGAAACGCCTTGGCCTGTGGGATGAGTCTCAAGAAAAGCTTAAGAGTTTCGTCGATGGCGTCTCCTCAAAACATGAGTATGCTCAAATGGAGTCTTCGCTGATAGCGGATTTCGTCTTTTATATGTCTCTTATCTTTTTTAGGGATTTGATACGCAGCGCGTCTGACCCGAAGAAGGCTTTTAACGAAATAATGCTTGCTTGGCGCGAAAGAGTGTCTTATGGATTCGAGCGGCAATTCGAGCCATATCGCCAGATGAAAGAGATGGCAAAGGAAGACCCTGAGATAGAGAAGTACATGAAAACTCTTGACCAGAAGTCAAAAGCGGTACGAGAAATGTACGCGACTAGCATACGGCGCGTAGCCGATGACATCGAGCGTCTTATTTTCGCTGAGATCGATAAAGAAAAGGAAGACGGAGAGATCGTATAAAATTTGAAAGTTTATTGGGATCGTGGCGCAATTGGTAGCGCAAGAAACTCTTAATTTCGAGGTTGAAGGTTCGAGTCCTTCCGGTCCCATTTAGTTATGATGTCAAGGAGAAAAAATGCCCGAAGAGTTCGACTACGTCGTGATCAACCAGTTTCTTACGAGGAATGATGGTAAAAAGATGACCGATAAGGACGCTACACACGTGACTAAGCTGCTCCTTGAAACAATGGGGGACGCAGGATATACATGCCAGGGCACGACCAATCTTGTAAATGATGAAGAATGAAATGATGAACAAACGCCAGGAAAAGCGCATAGAAGAAAAAGTAAAACGGGCTAAGAAAAGAATTGATGTCATATATAAGTACAGTGACACAAAAACTCCTTGCTCTAGAATGCCTCCTGACCGTTTTCGTATTAACCACGAAGCCATAATGCCCTCGTAGCTCAGCTGGATCAGAGCGCGACACTCCGGATGTCGAGGTCCCGCGTTCGAGTCGCGGCGAGGGCTCGAACTCAGGAGAAGAAGCATGAAAGTAGGCGGTGAAGGTAACTGGTTAGTATTCATACTGTTACTTACAATACAACGTGCTTGGGCTATTGTAACAGGTAGCTTAGAAGCTATTTTCTACCTAGGTGATAGAAAAAAGGCAAAGAGAAAACTTAAGGATGCTCAGAAAAGCATCCAACACACACTGGACCTTGAGTTTTGGTACAAAAGGGAAGGTATATCCGCATATAAGAGAGATTGGCTTGATAGATGGTCCTTCCCCTGGGTGACTATAGCAAAAAAGAAGGGTGACTGTGAAGATTTCATGCTCTTGGCACACTCCATTCTCAAAAAGAACTTAGAATGTCACCAGTGTCTGGTATACGGTAAAAAAGGTGGAAAGAGAAGCGGGCATGCCGTGTTACTCGTGAAGGAAGGCGACAGGTGGGCTCTTATGAGCAACTACAATCGGTATATCTGGTTTGATACCATGGACGATGCGGCAAAGAAATTCTACGGAGAGGATACCGCCTCTTACTATATATTCTGAAGGAATATGCCCCCGTAGCTCAGTTGGATTAGAGCGTGTCGCTACGGACGACAAGGCCGCAGGTTCGAGCCCTGCCGGGGGTTCCAACTGTTGAACAATAAACAATGAAAAAGTATTAAAAACTATGAAATCCTAATTATCTATTAATATAATAATTTAGGTATATCCAGATATCAGATAAAATAACAAAGGACAGTCAATATGAAGGAAAAGAAACCTGTGGTCGTAAGAGTCACGAAAACTGAATTTGAACTTGATGACGGAAGAGTCTTTCCTCATCCCGTAGAACTCGACGAAGTTCCTACTATTGAAGATTTTCAGAAGATATATGACAAGAGCCGTAAGCTCGTAAAAGACATGATGGAAGATGCCGGTGAACAGTCTGATTGATATAAGAAAAGCCTCTCAAATGCTCGGAGTAGATATTACCACACTCCGATATTGGGATAAATCTGGTAAGCTAAAAGCCCAGAGAACAGCCGGGGGTCATCGTCGCTATCTATTGTCTGATATACAAGCTCTTCAAGGCGTAGAAGTTGAATCCTCTGGAGAGCCTGATAACGGAAACGTAGTGGCTGTGTATGCCCGAGTGTCTTCTCATGAGCAGAAACAAAAAGGTGACTTAGACAGACAGAAAGGCCGACTTCTTGAGTACTGCATTAAAAATAAATATGAAATAAAGCATATCTTTGAAGAGGTCGGATCCGGGATGTCAGATACCAGATCAAAACTAAACAGGCTTTGTGATATTGCGGAAAAAAGAGAGATATCAAAACTGGTGGTCGAGCACAAAGATAGACTGACTCGTTTCAATTACAGACTCTATGAGCGCTATTTCAAGAGTCATGGTGTTGAGGTCATACACATCGAAGAGACACTGCCTAAGAGCTATGAAGCTGAGCTGGTAGAAGATATCATGTCTCTTGTGGCGTCATCTTCATCTAAGATATACGGTAAAAGAAGCGCCGAAAACCGGCGTAAAAATAAAATTCAAAACAAAAGGAGTGTGTCATGAACACATTAAAACAGATTCTTATGGAGATTTCAAAGGAAGAGATTAACGAGCATGTTCAAGAAAATGCCAAGAACGAGATAGCAAAGAAGAAGTTTACCAACTCTTTATTGGATGTCTACGCCACTATTGAGAATACTGAAAAGAGAGTCTCCGATGTTGTGATGACTCCTGAGCTGTTCTCTGATTTCAGAAAAACTTTTACTGATGCTGATTTTGAGCATGATAAAGACAGGATATTTAAAGGTCTCATGGCCTCTATGTGGGGCAGTAACATATGGGTTTATAAAAAAGTGCCCGGAGATTTGAAGGCGTATGCTGAAGAAGATCCCTCTTTGAAAACAGACTTTCCTGGTATTGCGGAGTTCAAAGAAAAAGAAGGAATCGAATGAAACTTATCCGTTCTTCTAAATGCAGTCTCAAATTTGCTACAGACTCTAAACGCTCAGAACTCAAAAGAGTCCTCACTGAGTATGGACGTGTCTGTAACATTTTCATAGAGCACTTTTGGAAGAACGGCACCCCCTCTAAATCAGAACTCCTTAAGGAAACGGTAGACCTCCCAGAGGGCACTTGGCTCTCCGCCCGGCTCCGTAAGGTCGCCGCCCGGGAAGCTATTGACATGATCACCGCTGTGAAAGAACGCTGGAAAAATAAGCCGTGGAAGATATCTATGCCCGTACACAAGGGCCGAAGAGCCCTTGTGTCCTGCACTATTGCGGAGCTACAGGACAAAAAAGATTCTTCTGAGTTCGATGCATGGCTCCATCTGTCATCCATAGGTGAAAAGGTAATCCTTGATCTACCGGTGAAGTACCACAAGCACATCAATAAACTTTTTGCTCAAGGAAAACGCCTGAACTCCTACATTCTTACCGAGAAATATGTGCAGCTCTCTTTTGAGATTGATACAGGACCTAAAAAGTCAGGTAAGAACGCTATAGGTATTGATACAGGAATAAAAGCTTTAGCCTCTCTCAATAACGGCTCTCAGTTTGGGCTGGCCATAGAATCTTGTGTAGAGCGCATCAAGAGATGTGATCATGGCTCTCAGGGGCAGAAGCAGGCCCGGAGAGCTATGAGGCAGAGAATAGATGAGGTTGTAAAAGAAATAGTAAAACATTTTGAGAAGATCGATTTAGTCGTAGTCGAGAAGCTCAAAAACATGAACTATAAATCAAAACTCAAACGTCGCTTGAGTAAAAATATGCGACGTTCTATCGGCACTTGGGCATATAGGTATTGGTTAAAGAGGCTTGAACAGGCCTGTGAGACTAACCGTGTTAGTTTTCGTACTGTGGCTCCTTTTTATACCAGCCAAACATGCCCTTGCTGTGGTCATGCCGATAGGGGGAATCGAGTGCTACAAGAGTTCCGGTGCCTGAAATGTGGTCACGCAGGTAACGCAGATATAGTTGCAGCCAGGAATATATTGACTCGATTTCTTACGGGAGTCTACGGTGCCCGTTACAAACCTTATGAGACTATGTTTAGTTTTTCATAGTTTTGAAGGAACGGTCCTAAACCCGGATGAGTTCCTTGATATGTTTGGACATCTTGATGTACCAAAGCTTGTATATAAAGGCAAGGTAAACAAAGAGGTGGAACAGCAGATCCGGGAGAGCAGGATGCCAGGCATCACTTTTGAAGGAGCCGTATGTAAAGGAAAGGTGAAAGGAAAGACTCTGAACCCGCCTATGTTCAAAGTGAAAACATACGCGTGGCTAGATAAACTTAAAGAATACTGTGCTGGAGACATGAAAAAGTATCGGATGCTAGTGTGATGCACGAAAAAACGCAAAACCCAAAAGACTTTATGGTTCGTGTTTGCTGTGGGTGTGGCAGAGTGCGCTCCGATGACGGGCAGTGGTTTGATGCTCCTGAGCTTCTAGCTATCACTCCTAGAGAGATTCATACACATACTATATGTTCTGAGTGCTGTGTAAGAATGTACCCCGAGTTTGCGATTAAAAAAGGTTGGATAAAAGCTTCTTAGGGCGTTTAGCTCAGATGGCTAGAGTACTACCTTGACATGGTAGGGGTCACTGGTTCAAGTCCAGTAACGCCCAAATAGTACTTGATCTTAGTCTGTCTTGATCGTATATTATGTGTGGAAGGTAAGCCGTTAGAAGGCTACCTCAGTTCTTTGACATGATATCCTAGGTCCTCTAGTCTTAAAGCGGCACAGCGGTATATGGGGATTGTAGAGGTTTGAGACATGTGGTACCACTAAATAAAGTAGAATGTGTGGAACACCGGGCACATTAAACAAGGCCATAACTTGTTCCTGTATGCAATTAGGCTTTGGTGTAATAGCAGGAACTCCGGCGCGTCGTGGATGATGTTTATATTCTACGGCCCACAGTCTCTTACGCGAAGATATGTTCGTATTTTGTTGCATACGGGTATATTACTAGCCTGCATGAACTATGTATGTCTGCGATGACTTATTATAAAGTGGATAAATAGTAGAGCTGTAAGGTTCGGCTTAGCCTTAAATGAGCCAGTTAGAGGACATCCGCCTGGGATATCTAGGAAGCGGGGCCACATATGTCGGTCCCGCTTTTTTTATACCTCTCGATAATACTCTCTTAATACTTAGTGTAGATGTTGCATATGCCAGGATCTTTAATATGCCCGATAAATACAGACACATCAACTTCATACCTCCGACTTCTGTAGCACAGGCTGCTGCTCGAGGATTAGAATATCGCCAGAAAGCAGGTGATAAAGGCGGTTTAAGTACATCTCAAGCTAAGTCTGAGGGAGTAGGATCTGGAGTACAACGCGCTGTAAATCTTAAGAACAGAGATAAGCTCTCTCCCGATACAGTACGTAGGATGAAAGCATTCTTTGATAGACACAAAAAGAATAAATCCATAGATCCTGAGCATAAAGATGAACCCTGGAAAGACAGAGGCTACGTATCTTGGATGTTATGGGGCGGTGACCCCGGGTATACCTGGGCAAATAAGGTAGTGTCTCAAATGGAAAAAGCAGAAAAAAGAATGAAAGTTAAGAAAGCATCTGTTCTTAAGGTAATACAAAAATATTCTTTTTCTGATGAAAAAAGAATGCATGACGCACTTGTAGACCTTTTGAAGAAAAACCCTAATCCTTCTGATGCAGAGGTACACCAACTTGCTGAGACGATAGGAGTGGATAAACATAAGCTTGAAGAACACGTATACAAGATGCTCGCGGAACACCTAAAGACCGCTGCAGATAATAAGCAGCTTTCTATGGGGAAAAAGGTTGAGAAAGAACACAAGGATGTATACGATCTCATCAAGAAAAAACTTGATGAAAAAAATGTTGAGATGCCGCTCTCTGAAGACGACTTCTATACGATGATAGCGCAAGCGCATATCAACGAACTCGATGATTACTACACACGTCTTCAAAAGATGGAAGGCGGGCAGCATAAAAACGCCATAGATTTTAGTTCTATAGCGCCTGTTCTTACTCCTGAGGAAAAGATGGATGATCGGGAGCTTGCTCGTGCCCTACGCCTTGCAATAGCTGCTGAGCACGATGCCGCACATCTTTATGAACTTATGGCGGACGCTTCTACACATGCCCTAGCGAAAAAAGTCTTACAGGATGTTTCCGATGAGGAAAAGGTTCATATAGGAGAGTTCCAAAAAGTTCTTTCAGAACTCGACGAGGCTAATGAGAAGTCTCTAGAAGATGGTATGGAAGAAGTTGAGGATATGTCCCCCGGGAACGAGATACCTCAAGAATAATCAGAGTCTAGTTATTCCTTAAAAGAAAGATATCATAATGAAATACCTGCTTACATTTTTGATGATACTCTTGTTTACATCGTGTGCTCCTCGTTTCACTGTATACATTGATGTTAGCAATGATATCCCTCGTGAGAATATCGTTGTGCTAAGTGTAGATACTTTGGGCACAGAGTACTCTGCGCAGAAGAAAATCAGATATGTCTTGAAAAGGGATGTGTATGGTCTCGAGCGTCTCTTTTTGCGTAGAAAAATGAAGTAGACTGCATTTTTCTGTTGACAAGAGAACGATACGGTATTATATTTGACTCATACCTACTAGATTCCGTTTATTGTGTGGCTAAACGAGGTAAGCTGTACTATGTATGCACGACCTAATCCAAACCCCAATCAGCAGCAACCGCGGTCCATCGGGTCGTTGGGGTGTAGGAGTGCACACTAGATAGCAGCTTGATTTTTCAGTGCAGAACCCCGGCAGACCTAAAAAGGACTGTCGGGGTTTTTCTTGTTCATTGACAATTTGTCCACGGTTCATAAGTACATTTAAGTACGGGTGCGTAGCTCAATTGGTAGAGCCCGCGGCTGTTAACCGCGTAGTTCGGAGTTCGAATCTCTGCGTGCCCGCTATACATGAGTAGGTTGGCTAAATTACAGATCGCCGGACACTGTGTCCAGATAGAGGAAACACCTGCCCATTATACGCAGGAACAATCACATAAGAAAATTTCTTAATTATGTTTTGATATAGCTTACTTCTTATACAGTCTCACATAGGAGGTAAGTTATGAAATGGATCGTTTTTCTTATTCTAGCGACGACACGACTGTTCGCGTTTGACCAAGATAGCACGGATGCATGGAAGAAGGCCAGTAAAACCTTTGAAAAAGGAAGTCTAGACAGTGTCCCGGTCTCTTGGCGACATAAATTCATGGGCTCGAACAACGAGCGCTATGTAGAGATCAAGATAACTAACAGATACAACTTCCCTATTATCGTACGTTATCTAACTTGGCATAGATGTCAATCTAATAGCCAAAAGGAATATCAATCTGGCGATTGGAGTATGGTTAGACTTGAGAAGAAAGGCCACAATGCCTATATAACTACTTGGTGGTCTGATGATTATCCTTGTAGAAGATTCAAGTTCGATGCTGTCTCTAAAATCCGGGTGATTCTTAGTGTAAAAAAAGATGAGATAGCTTCGATAAAAGATGCTGTACTTGAGAGACGCAGAAGACTTAGTTCTGATACCACTGATGAAACAGCGGTTAAAGAAAAAAAGAAGCGTAAGTGACTGCTCCCACGGCTAAAGTCGTGGGCTTTCTCGCTCACTCTCGTAATATTGGGACGTAGCTCAATTGGTAGAGCACCAGACTCTGGCTCTGGGTGTTCGGGGTTCAAAACCCTGCGTCCCAGCCACATTGGGGTGTAGTTCAGTTGGTAGAACGACAGCTTTTGGAGCTGTATGTCCCGGGTTCAAGTCCTGGCACCCCAGCCATTTTTATCCTGTCGGGTGGGCACAGGGTCCCCTTCCGGACGCGGGAGAAGTCAGTTCGACTCTGACGCGGGCTGTAGGAGTTCGAATCTCCACCGGCAGGACCTTTCTTATACATTTTCGGGGCGTGGCCAAGTCTGGTAAGGCGCTGGCTTTGGGAGCCAGAGATTCCGTCCGTTCAAATCGGACCGTCCCGACCATTATTGTGGTGGCCGTAGCTCAGATGGAAGAGCATCCGGACAAACAGGTAACTGGTAGGGAGTGACTGCTCCCACGACTAAAGTCGTGGGCTTCTATGAGGATTTTTAAAGACTATCCGCCTTTGGCGGATAGTAGCCTCAAGGGGATCCAGCCCGAGCCCGTTAAATCTTTTTAAGAAGTTACTAGGCACCTTAGCGGTGTTTAGTAACTTCTTCTCCTTCCTAAACATAGTTTAGGTCAAATGGAGTTTTGTTAGATGAAAGCTTTTCTATGTATACAACCAGCACTTTCAGCCTTGAAGTATAACCTTCACCTATATATAATATACTATTATGCAAAAGAAAATTCAAATATTATTTTATTTAAGTAAGGTTGTTCGCTTTCATCCCACGACTAAAGTCGTGGGCTTTCCCGCTCACTCTCGTAGCTCTAACCCAGATATAGTCGCCTTCTCATATAGATGGATTAAGAAACACAGCAAGAAGAAGCCGTACTTCACCGTGCGCCTTTATCCTGATAGCAACGAAGTCAACGTCAAACGATTCTGGGCAGAAACACTTAACATCGCCGAGAGCGACATCCACACAACACGAAAGAGCAACAGCGGAAGAATGGCCCACAGAAACTGGAGGAGTGAGTACTGTGTCTTCTCAATGAGTTTTGGAGACACATATCTCAGAGCCAAAATACAGGCTTTACTTGACTACATACAGGCAGAGTGGTTCGGACGCAACAAGGAAGAATACTATTTGCGGGGTATAGCGTAACCTGGTATCGCACACGGTTCGGGTCCGTGAGATTCTCGGTTCAAATCCGGGTGCCCCGACCAATTTGAAGGAAGCGTAATGAATGAAGTACCTCTGTCTCACCTGTTCTTCAACGGCATCGTCGCTCTTCTACCCCTGAGCTTCTTCACGCTCCACGGACTGAACCTTCTTATGCCGAAGTCTCGATGGTTCTGTGACAAACTTGGATGGCATAAGGCACCCACAGCTCAGGGTTTTGACGGTTGCAGTATGAATGGGCGGTGTCGAACTTGGACACGTCAGGTATTCGGCACCCTCACACTTCACCCGTTTGCCAATCTATTGTGAGAAGTGAATTGGACCTTTTATGGTTATAGTTGGCGAGCTAATCGGAGGTGCTTATGAAAGCGTATATAGGAACAAAGGTGATTCTTGCGGAACCCATGTCGAAAGCTCAGTTCAACGGGCAGGTGAAAAATCAGGAATCGGCGCATATTTGAGATCTAAGATAGAAGCCTACATGGACAAAGTGGAAGATTCTTGGCAAATATTAAGAAACGGGGCGTAGTTCAGCCTGGTTAGAATGCACGGCTGGGGGCCGTGTGGTCGCTGGTTCAAATCCAGTCGCCCCGACCATCTTCATAATCTTTTGATATTTTTAATAGACGTAGATATGATTGAAAGGCTATATATGGCTATAAGACTTCTATACATACTGATACTAATCAATCTTATGCTGACATGTAACCGTAAGTACATCAAGGATATAGATAGCATGTCTACGGTAAAAAGAGCCGCCGCGCACCAGATCC
>WJJK01000241.1 GCA_014729705.1 Candidatus Altarchaeales archaeon
CAAATGAGAGTATTACGATCAACGCATGATGCATCCGTGAATTTCGTGGAGGATGTGGAGGACGGGCAAGCCCTGGAAGCCCGTTACGTCCGGAGATATCCCGAGTACATAGCTTGCTACATCTCGTCACAAACCGCTTGTGCCCAGGCGTGCCGGATGTGCCACTTGACGGCCACCGGACAGAACAAACCTCGGGACGCCAGCGTAGAGGAGATGTTGAGCCAGGCCAAGAAGGTTCTGAACCACTACAGCTTCGGAGTCCCGAGACAACCAGACGCTCAGGGAGTTCACTTCAACTTCATGGCCCGAGGGGAGCCCCTCTCCAGCGAGATCATCGCCAGGAGCGGAGAGAACCTCTTTCTCAAGCTGGGGGAAATAGCCTACGACCACGGGCTAAAGCCTCGCTACCTGATCTCGACGATCATGCCAGAGAGTCAGAGCGAAAGTCTGGTCTCGATGTTCCCCACGGTCCATCCTGAGATCTACTACTCGCTCTACTCAATGGATCCAGAATTCCGCAAGCGTTGGATGCCCCGAGCGGCAGATCCCAACGAAGCTCTTGACGATCTCGCAGAGTGGCAGTATCACACCAAGAAGGTGATCAAGATCCACTTTGCCTTGATCGAGGGGTTGAACGACACCCCAGAAAATGCCCTAGCAATAACCGATGCTGTGAATGCTCGGGACTTGCGGGTTGACTACGCTCTAGTGCGTTACAACCCTTTGACCGAGAAACACGGCAAAGAAGCTCCCGAATGGTCGGTCCAGCAATTTGCTGAGGATCTGAAAAGACATCACCGATATCGCCCTCGGGTGAAGGTGGTAGATCGAGTAGGCCCTGACGTTGCTGCTTCCTGCGGGATGTTCGTGAGTTAGCGCGCATAGCTCAGTGGGAGAGCGCTTCCTTGACACGGAAGAGGTCCGAAGTTCAACTCTTCGTGCGCGCACCAACGGGAGAGGCTATGCCTACCCCTTACGAAAGGAAGTCCATGGTCCACGTGGATTTGACAGAAGCCTTACTTGCCGTTGGAGAAATACTCGCTCCGAGGGAGGAAATCATGCCTGACACAGATCGACTCGATACGGTGGTGAAGTGGAGCGACCAACTTAACGCCTTCACTCTAGAGGAGAGTGAAAAGGCTATCGACGCTGTCCCTGCCACCTGGGACAACACGAGGTACTTCGATATAAATGACTACGGCAAGATTTTTCCGGGCTACAACCCGGACACCGACCGGGTAAGTTTTTACGTCCGCGGGGGAAACAGCTCCTCTCTTGTCCTCAAGAGAAAGATGAAAGTCAAGGCCGACCCTATCCCGCCAGGTCTCTACGAGTTTAAGTCTGCTACAGGAAGGGAGCCGCCTCGGATAGCCCCCTTCGGAAAGATCTTCTCTGATGACTACATAGACTTGGGTTCCCCTGTCCAAAAGCTTTCCGAAGATCTGCTGGAGTTCTACAGCAAGGAAGCGGACTATCAGAAGGCAGGCTTGAACCACAAGAGAGGGGCCCTGGTCTATGGGCCTCCCGGAAACGGAAAGTCGCTGGAGATTCTGAGAATCTCCCAAAACATCGCCCAGCACAAGGGCATCATCTGTATCTGGCTCTCCAACGACTCCAACACCCTGTTCGACCTAGGCAACTTCCGCCAAGCCCTCTCCAACTACCACGTCATCTTCATTGTGGAGGAGATCACCGATCGTTCCCGCTATGGCCCGGAAGAGCTACTCAACTTCCTAGATGGAGCTTTCAGTTGGAAGAGTGCTTATACCATCGCTACCACTAACTATCCTCAAGACCTGGAAGAGAACCTCATCAACCGCCCGGGAAGATTCGATCTCATTCTGGAGGTAGAGAACCCTAAGGCCGAAGTCCGAAGGGCTTATATGGAGCGCACCCTCAACGCGGAAGTGAGCCCCGCCCTCCTGGAAGCCACGGACGGGTTTAGCATTGCCCACTTGAGGGAAGTTTCTATCAAGACCAGAATAGAGGGGATACCTCCTATCAAGGCAGCTCACAAAATCAAGAACATGTACAACCAAATTCGTAAGCACATCAGCAACGGAGCAGAATCGGGATACATCTAAAATGCCTGTGTACGAGTACCGCTGTCAGAACGAACATGAGTTTGAGGCAGAGCAGAGCATAAAAGACGCTCCAATCAGGAAATGCACCACTTGCGGAGAACCGTGCAAAAGACTTATCTCCGCAACCAGCTTTCACCTGAAGGGTTCAGGATGGTATCGAGATGGATACTCCTACTCTTCAGGCCAGAAGAAGACTTCAAGAGACAAAAAGTCTCGCTGAAGAAAGGAGAAGAAAGTATGACTAAGCGCAAGCGCAACTTCCGCCGGGGCGACGTAGCTCGTATCGTCCGAGGCAACTATCCGGTCCGCTACATGGGCCGGACTGCCGAGGTTGTCGGTACGGAGACCGTTCGGGGCAACCGACGGTTCCTGCTGGACTTCAGCCCACGGCGGGAAGAGCCGCTGTCCGTAGCGGCCAGCCACCTCGCTCCTGCGGAGTGAGACCAAGGGCGGTAGTTCTCTACCGTCCTTACAAGCATAGGTCGGGCTTGAGGGAGCTCGACTAAATCCACGGCCCCAAGATCGCTTGGCCGGCGTGAGGCGCCGTGGTTGAGGGAGGACGAAAGGGCCCAAGTAGTCCTCCCAACATTCAACCACCTTGCGATGTGACGTAAGGGTGGCGGAGAAAAAAAAATGTCCGTATTTAAGATTGATGCACCTTACTATGAAGGAACTGTCTCGTTGAAAAGTGAGGATATAGTGGCAGTATTCAGGAGCGAGAGGATGGGAAGTATTACTTTCGTACTGAAGAACGGAAGCCGCATAAGGGCAGTGCTAAACAGAAAGTCGGAGAACTGCGCACATGCGGCCGGCCTGTGAATACGCGCCTGTGGTGGAACTGGGAGACACGCCAGATTTAGGATCTGGTGCCTTCGGGCGTGGGGGTTCGACTCCCTCCAGGCGCACCATTTATTATA
>WJJK01000022.1 GCA_014729705.1 Candidatus Altarchaeales archaeon
AGGTGGGAGAGGTACTTTATGATTCCCAAGGAAAAGAGACTGAAGTTCTAGAGGTTTTTCCTTTCCAGAATAAGCCCCTTTACAGAGTCACTTTCAGCGACTCCTCCGAGATAATAGCTTGTGATGAGCATCTTTGGATTGTGTCTACATTAGATGACCGTGATAAAGGTCGGAAGAGAGTGGTTGATACAAAGTATTTAGAAGAACATTTGAAGCAGGGTGGTCGATATAATTTTGTTGTTTGGAACCCCGAACCCCTCGAAAGGGAGCCTAAGGATCTTTTGATTGATCCATATATACTCGGATTGTGGCTAGGAGATGGTTACAGTAGTGGTTATCAACACTCCTGTAGCGTGGAAGATGCTCCTTTTATTATGGAGCAGTTCCATAAAAAAGGGTACAACACAAAGCCTTCCGATTCGTCTAACGTATGGACACACAGTGTGGAAGGACTCCACGCCCCTTTATCCGAGTATTCTCTTATCAAAAATAAGCATATACCGGAGCTGTATTTGAGGGGCTCGATTGAACAAAGATTAGGGCTTCTCCAGGGTCTCATGGATTCTGATGGATGCATAGAGGCTTCTGGGAGATGTCATTTTCATAATGCAGACATTACCCTAATAGAAGGGGTTCAAGAGCTTCTTTCGAGCCTTGGGATTAAGTACATCTTTTCCGTTAGGGAAGCCAAATCGTCAAATCATAAGGATCTATATGCTCTGAGTTTTTTTACTACTTTGAGGGTTTCAAGACTGCCAAGAAAGGCGAAAAATATAAAATTGGAAAAGTCTCAAGGTACCCAACATCGTTCAATAAAGAATGTGAAATTTGTGGGGAAAGGTGATGCTACATGTTTCAAGGTAGATTCCCCGGATCATAGTTTCCTCGCAGGGAAGACTATGATTGTTACACATAATTGTTTGCAATTTGCCGGCGACGCTATTGAGAGGCAGAACACACGTGTCTACAATTGCAGTTTCTCTTTATGTGACCGGTTATCTTTTTTCTCCGAGTCTTTTTATCTTTTGCTTTGCGGTTGTGGAGTGGGTTTTTCTGTTCAAAAACAGCATGTTAAAAAGCTTCCCCCACTCTCCAGGGTTGATATTAATAAGGTGCGACATCATGTAATCGAGGATAGTATTGAGGGATGGGCAGATTCTCTGAGAGAATTGATAATTTCATACATTGAAGGTTATTATGTAGAATTCTCCTATCACAAGATACGTCCTCGAGGGGCTTCTCTTATTACCAGTGGTGGTAAGGCGCCGGGGCATTATTTTTTGAAAAAGTCTCTCGAGAGGATTCGAGTCATCCTTGATGAAGCTCAAGGAAGGAAGCTTAAGCCGATCGAATGCCACGATATCGTGTGTGTGGCCTCCGAAGCCGTACTGAGCGGAGGGGTCCGCAGGTCTGCCTGTATTAGCCTTTTCTCTCTTGATGATGGGGAGATGATGACGGCTAAAACGGGACAGTGGTTTGAGACCTATCCCTGGAGGTCAAATGCAAACAACTCGGTGGTTCTGGTAGACGGTCAGTTCGACAAGGAGGACTTCGATCGTCTCTTTTCCTCCACAAAGGAGTTTGGTGAACCGGGGTTCTATTTCACGGACAATCCGGACGTTGGGATTAACCCCTGCGGGGAAGCGTGCTTGAATCCTGTTCTGGAGGTCACCGAGGAGAATCTTGATCGGGTTCGGGAGAGCCGGGATCATCTCCTGGCCCCTTGTCGAGGAAACGGTTTTCCTGACGCCAAAGTTGGGGATAAAGTCACAGGGTGGCAATTTTGTGATTTGTCGGAGACGAATGCTGCCTTGTTCAAAACCAAGGAGGATATGCTCGATGCTATGAAAGCCGCTTCCATTATAGGTACCCTCCAGGCAGCTTATACCGATTTTCCTTATTTAGGCAGCGTTTCCGAATTGATTACTCGTAGGGAGGCACTCATCGGGGTCAGTATGACCGGGATGGTAGATTCCCCTAATCTATGTTTTGACCCCGAGATGCAGAGGGAAGCTGCTCGACTCGTTATTAAGACCAATCAGGAGATTGCTCGAGATATCGACATCAACCCGGCAGCCAGAACCTGTAACGTGAAACCTAGCGGAAGCACGAGCTTGCTCCTAGGCTGCGTGGGTAGTGGGATCCATGCTCATCATAGCCGGAGGTATTTCAGGCGCATTCAGGCAAACCCGTTTGATCCTGTGTACAAGCATTTCAAGGCTACAAATCCACATATGTGTGCCCCGATGAAGCCAGATCGGGATGTAGTAACCTTCTGTGTGGAAGCCCCGGAACATTCCTGGATTAAGGACGATTTGAGTGCTATCGAGTCCCTGGAGATGGTGGTTCTTACTCAGGAGAACTACGTGAAATCAGGTACTGCTTTCGACACCTATTCGCCGGGTTGTCACCATGGAGTTAGCAATACCATCATGGTAAGAAAAGAAGAGTGGGGAAAGGTCAAAGACTTCATCTGGGACCATCGTCGATGTCTCCAGGGACTCACTCTTCTCGGTGAATTTAG
>WJJK01000242.1 GCA_014729705.1 Candidatus Altarchaeales archaeon
ATCAAATCCATAGAATCTTTTAACCTAAAGCAGGTAGATGTTGCTGTGGCAGGATATTCCTCTGGCTTAACCCTCACCGAACAAGTGTTTGTCCACCGCGGAGAAATAATCTGTATTGAATGTGAAGCTCGTCCTAACGTCAACTCGACATTCAAGGCTAATGTGTTCTGGATGGGGTGGGAACCATTTACTGTAGGAAAGGAATACACGCTGAAACTTGCGACAGAAAAGATATCTGTACACGCTAAACAGATACTCAAGGTATTGGATGCTTCAAACTTGAAGACAAAAAACAATACAAGTGTCAGACGGTATGAGGTTGCTGAATGCATCCTTGAGTGCAAGTCTCAGCTAGTGTTTGACTTATTCCAGGAGCTACAGAATACTGGCAGATACATCATAGTAGACGGATATGATACCGCAGGAGGTGGCATAATAACAGAAAGCATTCCAGACACTACGTCGGAACTAAGGAATCAAGTGCATGCAAGAGAAGACAAGTGGGAGCACAGTACAATCAGTTCGGTGGAGCGTAGTTCAAAGTACGGCCAAAACGCGAAAGTTGTTTTAATAACTGGGCTAACAAGCGTGGACAAGAAGACAATAGCTAAAAGACTGGAGAGAAAACTCTTTGAGGAAGGCAGAAAAGTTTATTTCCTTGGTATAGGAAATATTTTGCGTGGTCTTGACGGAGACATAAGCAAGGAGGAACGGAGCGAGCATGTGCGCAGGTTAGGGGAAGTTGCGAACATACTGTTGGATGCAGGCTTGATTGTCTTTTTGACCGCCAGCGACTTGGAAAAACACGACATAAAGGTTTTGGATACTATATTATCTGGAGAGGAGCTGTTGAAAGTGTGTGTAGTTCAGGAATTAGATGTGAACGGTTTTATGTACGATTTAGTCTTAACACCTGAAGACACAGTAGAAGTTAACGTTCGAAAAATAATAGACCTCTTAGATTCCAAAGACGTGTTTTTCAGAGGATGAGTATGAAAAATATAATCTGGCAGAAACATCGGGTGGGTAGGAGAGACAGGGAAAGACTCTTAAAACAAAAAGCTGCTGTCGTATGGTTTACGGGATTGAGCGGGTCCGGTAAATCAACAATAGCCTCATTGTTAGGGGAGAAAATCCATGAAAAAGGCTTTTTATCTTACGTTCTGGATGGGGATAACATACGGCACGGCCTCAGCAGTGACTTGGGATTTAGTGACGCAGACCGCATGGAGAACATAAGGCGAGTGGGAGAAGTTTCAGTAATCCTGTCTGATGCGGGAGTTATAGTGTTGGCGGCATTCATTTCCCCACACCAAAAAAGCAGGGAAGCCATCAGAAAAATGTTGGCGGACAGATTCATTGAAGTATACGTTAAATGTAGTGTCAGTGAATGCAAGAAGAGAGACCCTAAAGGACACTACCAGAAAGCAAGGACTGGGGGGATAAAGGAGTTTACGGGAGTGTCCGCGCCATATGAAACGCCATTGAAACCAGAGATTGTGTTAGATACAGAAAATGATGGTGTTGAAGAGTCGGCAGAAAAAGTATTCCAGTTTCTTAAGGATAAAGGTTTATTGGAGTGATTTAATGTGCGAGTTGATATTGAGGAAGTAGTATCTGCTGTTGAAAAGGCCGGGCAAATGACGCTAGAGTACTATGGAGTTAAGTCTTTCGCAGCATTAAAGGTTGATGGTTCACCCATCACTGAAGCAGATAAAGCGTCTAATGAGATTCTGAATCGTGAACTTAAGCGCATACGCGACCTACCCATATTGTCTGAGGAGAATAACATCCTTCCATATGATGTGCGAAGAAACTGGGATAGCTTTTGGCTTGTTGACCCGTTGGACGGCACCAAGGAATTTTTAAATGCTAATGGCGAATTCACAATTAATGTTGCTTTGATTGAAAAGGATAAACCAGCCGTGGGTGTTGTTTATGCCCCCGCAAAATCCGTAGTATACTTCTCAACAGGTGGAGGATCTTTCAGGAAGGATACCAAAACCAGTGAAACGACCAGGATAAAGTCGTCAAAGACGCGAGGTGATATCTTAAGGGTTGTCGTAAGCAGATCGCACTTAAACCTTGAGACTAAAGCATTTATTGTCGAATTAAAGAAGGTGCATGACCAATTAGAGCTGGTGGTCGCGGGAAGTTCACTTAAGATATGCCTTGTAGCCGAAGGCTCGGCAGATATTTACCCTCGTTTCGGAACCACTATGGAGTGGGATACTGCAGCAGCACACGTGATTGCGAGATACGCGGGGAAAAAAGTTTTTAACGTGGAAACAAAAGAGGAGTTAACGTACAATAAGGAAGACTTGCGCAATCCCTGGTTCATAGTCGAGTGATTGTTAGACTATCCTCCTACATTCCAGATAGTATCGTTTGTCTTTAGCATTACCCATGGAAATGGTCTTGCGGGGGTATGCCCCATGTAACAGCACATGCTTGAAGATTTCATGCTTCTTGAATCCTGGCAGATAGAAGCCTATATTGTTCGACTCACTGCAGATGGAAGTCACGACCTCCTCCCCGTGTATGAAAGCGAATTTTGACTCAGGGTTGGATTCAATAAAACTGTCCAAATACGGGTCTAAACTTTCCATCTCCACATTCCCTTTAGGATTCCCTAGGGTAAAGAGACCGTAATCTCCCTCCAGGAGGTAGGGTATGGC
>WJJK01000243.1 GCA_014729705.1 Candidatus Altarchaeales archaeon
ACTCTTCGATAGCGTCTTGAACCTCGTCTTCTTCGGTATAGCCCTCGCAGTCATTCGCAACCCTTGAAACAAGATCCAGTTGCGCATCAACTTCCGCCTGAGTCATGGGCGTAAGCGTCCTGATTCTAAAACATGGCCTAAGTATTAGCAGACGCCCGGTAACCTTATCGAATTCATAGGTACGCATGGGCACCTCCTTGATAAAAGAAAAGCCCGCCGCTGACCGATTATGGGTGTGGAGAACGTGAACTCGCCACAAGCACACGCACGGAGGCCACAATAGATCAAGCGGCGGGCAGAAAGATCTTACTCTCCTGCTTCTTCGTCTGAACTGTTTTCGTCTCCCGACGAACACATTGCGCAGTACATGGCGTACTCCGATAACGCATGGCAGATAGCCATAGGTAGGTCTTCCTGATTACCGCAGCCAGCTACCAAGAAAGGACACACCCCTTCTGTTACGTCAAACAACTCGCCAAGAAGCCTTCGCTGGTCATCGGTACACGGATACCAGCGGACTCCGAACAGTACCTTCGGATCCGTGTCGAAGAATCCGTTCGCGTACATCTCTCCGGTGATACGGAGGTATATCTTTCCGAGAGTGCCCTTCAGATTAGGGAGCCGGATCCGAACTTCCGCGTATCCGCAATCAAGAAGGTACTCATCACCGAAGTGGGCGTTGAAAGAAGCAGGTTGGACCTCGTAGGTCATGGTTGCGCTCATGCAACCGTTGAGTAGCGACTCCGTTAAGGCCATGGTATCGATCAACACGTCTTGTCTCACGGCGACCTCGTTTTTTCCTACATGTCCGACACGTTTGAGCATGGAGAGGAGTTGTTGCCGATTCGGCATCGGTATAAGACGATACCGACTCGATTCCTCTTCCTGGTTTTCGTTCTGGTCGCCCATGTTCTATCCCTTTCCGAAATCGAATTCCAAAAACAAAATCCTTTCAAGGCTTGTCTGGAATCTCTTTGGGTCTGTCGATGGTTTTCACCTTGTAAAAGGCGCACTTGAACGGGCGCACCTTTTCACCGCGCATAGCGGAGTTGACGTCGATGACCGAAACAGTGGTCGGTCGTCCGTGATTGTTCACAGCCACGATGCTCTCGACACGGGACAAACGCCACGCATCACGAACATAGGCCCACACGATGGTCTTTCCTGGTGTGAGCCACTTCCATTTTCGCACGACCGCTTGTACTTGAGAGGCCATTCTAAATGCTCCTTTCCAGAGGGGTGAATATATGTTCGATAGCCGACCAGACGAACCAGACTGCGGGAACTCCGCGAAAGGTTCCTCGGTGGTAAGAGACGTGCCAATCTCTCGACATGGAAAAATCCCGGTCGTAACCGAGGCTCTTTTCCACTGTCCTCAAGCTCTCCGTGTTTACATACCTGAGGAATGTACCTCTGGTTATCTCCTTACCATTTTCCTTCATGTCATTGATGTCCTGCCCGTTATTGGCCTGGGTGCAATCGATAAGAAAATGGTAGTCTCCCATTGTACGTCTCTCTTTCTACATATAGAATACTCACCTACAAACGAGATTCAAGCTCCTCAGTATGCTTACATTTGCCTCTAAATAGAAAACCTTTGCACGTACAACTTGATACGCACGTCCTCGTGTTTATAGATGCCGTATAAGTTCCACCTGAAGATGTTGACGGGAATTCCTGCACGATTATCGGACCCGATGATTGCCCCTTCTTCAGTGCCCGGTCTCTCTTAGACGGTGGAATCCAACCTCGTGCAGTTACTTCCTCCAAGATCCATTTCTCAGAACGACCCTCAGCTATATTGCGCTGACCTTCAAAGAGCCCGTATCGATTGAGTTTCCTCCCCTGTGCCTTCGCATTCGCTCGGCAAAGCCGATTAAAAGCCCCATCGCCTGTCGCAAACAGAAGGCCGGCTCCCCACGATTCTTCGGGGATGTAGAAGAAGTTTACCTTGAACCTACCGAAAGTACCGATGATCGTCTTATCTCCTCCCCTATCTATCTCGTCAAGTACCGCACGTAGGGGACGAATAGATCCGCAGAGGGGAGTACCTGTGTCTTCTCGACAAATAAAATCCAGATCACCGACTTCTGCGCATTTACGCCGAATGGACCCGCATACCTGGACGTAGTAGCCCATCAGTTCACAGAGTTTCTGGATGTGGAGCGCCGTCGGTAGCGCGTCCCTTATCGGTATCTTATCCGACTTGCTCATCGCCTACCCTTTCCAGGTGCTCACGCAAGTCGTCGGAATAAGGACGCATCGTGTCCTTGTACACGAAGCCTGATACAGGGTCGGGCGTCTTCCTTAGGTAATCCCGCTGGTTTTCAGTCATGTTGTTCCACTCCCCCTTGACGATCTCCCCGTCTATTACGTACACATGCACCAAATGCTCATACATGGAGTCAAAGAGCGCCTCTTTGTAGCCGTTCAGGAACTCTCTGGCCCACCTTGGGAACGATTTGTCGTTGATTCTGTCCATGTTTTCCCGACATCTTTCCAGGATCCAACTTTGCGGCCTGGACCGGGTGCGGGCCTCAAAGAAGATCAACCTGATCCTCTGCTTATGGTCGTGAATATAGTTTATCACCGTCTGTAGGTGCATGATGGTCTCCTCGATGCTGGATTGAGTGAAGGGTGCTGTTAGCCTGCTACGTCGGCAGAGAGTACCCCGAGTTTCCTCAGGATATTCCACTGTCGTTCGGTGCCGAATCTGGCTACATAGCTCCCCAGTTCCTTGATGGCCTTCTCGAAGTCAGCATCATCCTTGATGATGCCTTTGTGTAGCCGGTCAGCGGTTGAGAGGATCCTCGGATCGGTCTGAACAGAAAATCCGCCATATTTAGATTTGAGTCTGAGGATTTTGTTTCCGTTACGATCCATGCCTACGCTGAGGTGGATCCTTGTAGGGTTATTCATGCGCTCTCCTGAATATCTCTGGGTATGCCAGGGCCATCGCCACCTTCTCTAAAAGGACTTTAAGGCCCTTGCTTCTTGTCTGACGGCACTCCTCGTCTAGTCTGACGAGGCCGCATTCCTGACAGAGTATCCTAGTTTTCCCGAATCTTCTGCCACGTTTTGCTGCCGGATCACGATGCTGCACCCGAAGTCGTCCCTTCTCGGGCTTGCATCCGCACTTGAAGCAAGTGACCCTCATTCTTGAGGATACCTGTTCCACGAAGACACGATGGTAGGCCCCGTTGTACCTGTAGATGTCGAGGTATCCTATGAGGCTAGGCATGTACCACCTCGCTTCTGAGTTCGTGGCGATGCTTGATGGCCCAGCGCAAAGCATGCCCTTCGCGGCACCACAGGATTCCCGCAGTTCTATCGTCTACTCCGCGTTGCTTGGCTAGCCGCTTGATGAGCCTGATCTGCTTCTCGCAATATGCCTTGTGTGTCATGGCGCACTCCTTGGTGCTTTGCTTGGCTTACAAATATAGCATAGCAACCTACATTAGGATTGCTACGTAACTCTTAGAGCCGCATGAACACCTCATCCGTAGGAAGTGGGCAGTTCTCAATCCACTCTACGTTATTCTTGACCTTCCACTGATCGTCATGGATGTCTTCTCCAACTTCAGAGAAAACATTCAACCGCAGAGATTTCATCTTGGCAAAGTGAGGGTGTCGTCTGAACCACTCTTGCAATCTCCTGAAGTTATCAAGATCGTGCCTTTGGTGCAATGTCAGCACGATACCTTCTACTGAGTTGATGACCTGAAGGTAGCGCACGATGTCCTTACTCCAAGCGGTGTAGAGGTAAATCGGAAATCCGTATCCTGCTTCTTGGCGTATGGCAACGCAGGTGCGAATGACCTTCATCGGGTCCAGAAGTGGTTCCCCTCCAGTGAGGAGGATCTGCTCATACCCGATGAAGGTCTTGACCTGCGGCAGCGCAGCAAGGTCCCACTGCTTGTTGCAGCATCCCTCGCAATCGCGGTTGCACCTAGTCAACAAGAGCAGGCGCAACTTCATACCCTTTCTACCTCGTTCCTGATGTTGAGATCCGACACGGTCCGCACGCTACCTCCGTATGGTATGCCAGGAGTACAACTCCGGCTGGGTGATGGATGACTCTACCGCATCGACTACTACCTCGATGTTTCGGATGCTCTCTACCGTAACATCTTCCGGCACGTCGATCCAATAGGTGACAGGATTGCCCTCGTTGCAGAGACGGAACCCCTCACAACGGGCGAGAACATCCAAGAGGAACTCCAGCTTTTTCTCTCGGTTTTCCAGCTTCACACAGATTATCATGGTCAGCACCCCGGAGCCTTGAGGAAGATAGGGCCGAACAGACGCGGCTCGCGCAGCAATTGGCCTCCGCGTTTGCTCAGGATGTCCTTCCACATCTTCGTGGCGACGGGATTGGCCTCCATACCGAGGATCATTCCCTCTTCGTTGCAGTACGCCACTGAGAACTCCCCGCGCTTGGTGAAGTACGGCACCGTCTCGATCATTCCTCCGACGAACTCGCTCAGTTCCTCGTACTGGAACTTCTCACCGTTCTCGGGGTAGACCTCGGTGACGGTGCCGTCTGGGTGGATTACCTTGGACGGCAGTACCTGTCTTTCTCTCATGGCTGAGTCCTCCGCGCTCTTGGCGCTATTGGTGTTGAGTATGTATTCTGCTAACCTACGTAAATGAGTCAACGAGAAACAAAAAGCCCGAGGCAGGATGCCTCGGGCCAAAGTCTAGTATAGTCGTCGCCTTTGGTGTGTCGAAAAATGTATCTGCTAACCGTATTCTGGGTGCCGGTAGGCAAGCGATACCGGAATCGGTTTGTACCCAGCGACGACGAACTTCCTTTTGATCAGGTCAACGGAAGCATAAAAGCGGGGCGTATAGCCTAGGAGCGCCAATTCTTCTGGCCTAATCCACAGAAAAATGCTCCCGATTAGGCTGGCTATCTTTTGAGCCGCTCTTGTGAGGGGTCGGCGCTTCATGGGTAGGTTAAACATCCTTTGTTTAGGTTGTGTGGTCTGGTGATACTATACGTGCCGTACAGCGATTGCGAGTCAATAGTCGGGACGCGGAGGGATTCCCTTCAGCTTGTGGAAGCTCCACGGCTGGTGATCGGCTCCGTAGTGCTCCAAGAAGAACTCGTGTATGTCGTCCCATCTACAATCAACCTCATAAGTGGTGGCCTCCAACTTCCTTTTGCGCTCGTACTCCTCGTCCGTACCCTGAGCGCGTTTCCACGAATCGTATTGCATTCTCTCCAGAATGACCTGGGACTTGTACGTGGTGATCTTAATGTCCATGAGGTCGGATTCCTCTTGGGTCGGTCCTCCGCACGACAGAAGGGCCATGAAGGTAATTACGGTGATGATGTTACGCACGGTATCTCCTTAGTGTCTGACGGTGGTGGCATTACGAAGATGCTGCCACCATCTGGTTTCATTGTCCTTGTTTAGGGACCTCAGAATGAGATCCTGTTTATCACGAAACTCCGACAAGTCAGGGTACCATTTATACGTTGATTCCATCACTATAGCCTTAGCGTGGATATTGGTCCCCTTCCGCACAAGAAAAGAGGTGAACGTCCAAGAGCCCTCCAGAAGCGTGGGCCGAATAGCGATCCCCTCACACGGAGACTTATGCGGCCTTATATCTCTGAATACATGTAGAATAAGCACTGATTTTCCTTGGCGTCTGGGCTGTTTCCTTGCTATTCCTGCGAACTTCTCTCACGGAGGGTATCAGGGGAGGGGTCGGAGTCCAGTCGCAACCCTGAGGCTTCTGCTCGGGAAGGGGTCCGGGGATGGTAGAAATAGCCAAAAAACATGGACTTTATCCTATGGCGTTCTTCTGGCGTGGCAGCTTCCTCAAGGAGCTGCTTGCGCACATCCGCTACCTGCTCTGCATTGGCACAGGCAAGGACGCGCCTTTCTAGTTCTCCGAAATCAAAATCCTTCATGCTGCCTCCTTTCTTATTCTTATGATTACTTCCTGGATGGCCTGGTCTTCGTCCCATGTATTGCGTCCGCCGTCCACGATGGCAGATATAACGTCTTGCTTGGCACACACAACCCTTATCTTGTGCTCATCGATACTGGCCGCTATGACTCGCTGGATCGTCACCGTCTGAGTCTGGCTGATCCTATGAATGCGATCTTCCCTCTGGTTGATCGCGGCAGGAGACCAGTCCACATCCAGGAGGATCATATGCGCAGACCTGGTAAGCGTGATAGACTCCCTCAACGTAGTTAGAATAACGTCGTACTCGCCGTTCTGGAACTCCTTAATCTTCTTGCCTCGCGAGTAGTCGTTATCCTCTCCTGTGAGCGTTTCGGCACGAATCCCCTTCTTGCTCAACTTATCCCTGATCTGGAACAGCGGGGCTGTCCTGGTGGACTGTACCACGGTCGGTTGCTCCGCATCGACACGCTCCTCCAGCAACTCCACGAGTGGATCAACCTTCGCCTCGTTGGCGATGGTCTGCATTTCGGTCAGACCCTTGAGCATGACGGCGGGGTTACCAGAGGCCACGAGGTTCCTCGCCGCCGCGTAACGCTCGTAGAGCGCCTCGGACATCTCGACCTTGATGTCACCTCTGATCTTATCGGGAAGATCCTTCTCGACGTCCTTCTTGAGTCGGCGGATCCACCACGGCGATGCCACTAGCTTCTCGTGAAGGTTCTCATGCTCGCATCCGAATACGTAACGATCATAGAACTCCGACTTCGTTTTCGCCACTTCTCGGTGAAGCCCTGCGGCGCAGAGCATTCCCCAGAACTCCTCTGGGCGATTGGTGATCGGTGTTCCTGTCATCGGGATCTTGTACTTCGCCGCTCTTATGATCGCGTAGGCAGCCTGGGAACGCTTCGCCCTCGGATTCTTCATGGCCTGAGCCTCGTCGGCGATGACGATTGCCCTAGAAAGCCACCGAGCGAACCTCTCAGTCGGCACCTTCTTCATCGTATGGAACCTATTCGTGTCGCTGTCTTCATTGTCCACGACGAGGTTCCTGGCTCCTGCATAGGATACAACCAGCACGTCAGCAGCACCGGAGTCCTCCAGCACTCTGTGTGTATTCTCTCCAAAGAACTCCTTCTTGCGCTTGTCACTCATCCCGTGCTTGTAGATGTAGACGGTCTTATCCGCCGTCGCCTTCAGTGTCTCGGTGGCCCACACAAGGCGCGCGCCCGCAGGGCAGAGAACGAGAACCTTGGTTCCAAGGGCAAAAGAGGAACCGAGTCCCTGGAGGGTCTTTCCTAACCCCATCTCATCCGCGAGAATCGCCGCATTGCACTTGGACAAAGCATATAGGATAGCGTCAATACCCTCGGCTTGGTATGACCTCGGCGTCATCTCCGGCGTATGCCTGAAGTCAGCCGAAGTTCTCACTGGCTCCTGAGCTTGCGCTGGTGGTTTCTGCACTTTCGGCTCTGGAAGCGCGGAGAGATCCACGTCCGAGGCAGTAACGAACTTGCCAGAAGCGACAAGCTGCCTTACTACATGGGGCGTGACGCTCCACAAATTCTGCGCATCCTGGTGATTCCAGCACAGGACACGACGACCGCACGCTACTTCGGCTGCGGTCTTGGCTTTGTCCTTGTCCTTGAACGAGAGCGGAATCACGAAACGGCCGCTCGGGTGCGAGCGGATGATGAAGATTCCCTTCTTCACGCGCTCCTCGTATTGCTTGGCGACCTCTTGGCATTCATCCGCGAGCGGCTTTCCGATCTGTCGATGGTACTTGACGAGACGACCGGCCCATCGGTCGAGATCATCGATACCGTATCGCAAGTACGATGAAGCGTCATACTTGTTGAGACCGCAGTTGTCAAGATGGACGGCACCGTCACACTGCGGCAGCAACACGCATAATGCGCGTGCAGCCGGGTGCTCGCTGTTCCTCCACTCTGAAGCGTCCATCGCATTCTCCTTGATGCTATGATGTTCTGCTGATAGAGTACACTCCATAAGTCACGTTGCAAGGACTACGTAAGTCGCGCCGTTTACCCTACGACTTGGGCTCTCCCGGACCTGATGTCGTGCATGATCTGGTTGAACCTGTTCTGGATGTCCTCGTCTCGCAACTCAGACTCGACCCACTCTCTCACGTAGCGATTGATACGTCTCGGCTTCTTCCACGAGAAGCGTACATTGTACCGTTTCGTCTGGGTATGGGCCGAGAGGAAGGCGACTTTCGCCTCGTTGATCTTGCCGGGTACCTCATCATGCACGATGAAGGAGGAGTAATTCCTTCCAACCCGTTCCACGAAGATGGCTACCGAGTGCGTGGTTTCTCCCGGAACGCAAAGCGAACCGCGTACCACGATCTCCTCGGGCTCAACCCTGTGGGCATTACCGTGCCTTTCTCCCGAGGTTTCGCACGAAGTTTCGGGGTCATCGTCATTCAATCGCCGCTGGGTCGCGGCCTCCTGGGTCTCGACCTTCGATTCGGGATCGTCGGCACCGGGTGGCGTCTCAGCGTCACACTCCTCCGATTCCTCCTCCGTCGAGCAGGAAATCACCTGAGACGTGTCCTCCTTCTCGTCGGCATCCAGGTCATGCTCGGCTTCCTCGCGTGACGAAAAGAATCCGTCGGGGCAGTTGACCCTTCGCTTCGTGATGATCATTACCTCGCCGGACTCGTCATCACGGTCGGCCTTGTACCATGTTTTGCGTTTGCCAGCCATTGTCTCGTCTCCTCAGGTTATGCGCTCATTGGCGCGGTAAGTCTGATTGTATATTCCTCAGAAGAACTTCAGCACATTTTGCTGCCCAAGTAATCCTGGGTTTCGTACTTCTCGCACTGAATCCAAGACGGTTCACCACTATCACGATTGGGAATGAACGATCACGCCTTTTCACCTTGAGCATAAAACAGTCCTGTGTTTCTTTCTCTATGGTGATAAGCGGCTCCGTTTCTACCGCATCCCTCAACTCCTTATGCTTACGAGGATTGCGTAAAATTATTCCTTTATTACGGGGCATAAGTAGGCTCTTCCTTAGTGTTGGTTACAAGTCGGTCTCCGTCGAAGAAGACCGTCTCCTTGAAGTTCCTGTGACGAAAAACGATGAGAGCATCCGTTTTGCACAGCGCCCATATACTACGACCAAAGTTTCCTGAGGCAAGCAATCTCACCCTCTGGCATTCCGATGGCTGCACTCTCTGCCTTTTGTGCTGCGCGCTGTAGGCAACCAGAGACGGGTCATCATAAGGACCACGGTCCTCCGGCGTATAATGCAGCCTCGGGGATGGATACGTGTGAAAATCCACCGTAAGATGCCGTGACTGTAAGGTCCATCCTTGTCTGATCTGGTCCTGTAGCATCTCCGTAAACCGAATCCTCAAACTCGTAACAGACCCCTCACACCGCAAGTACAGGGCGGTCTTGGTGACTAAAAAATCCCCGAAGATCCTCATGGTCTCTCCTCTACGTGAAAGGCATAGCTCAACCCAAATAGTGGTAACTGAACCTTAGAGTGAATATCATCGACCATTTGCAGTTGCTCGTATACCGTAGCCTTCAACGAAGCCATATTCACCTCCACCCCCTCTCTGTGGAAATGGTAGGCTATCGCATACGCAGCCGCAGAAGCGAGCCCTGATACTCCGCGAAAGCCGATGGCTGGTACCAGAAACTTGTCGTCTGGCTTTCCCTCGACTAGCCCGCAGTAGCGAATCACTTCCTACGGACAGGAGGGGTTCTCCTTTTCTTCTGAGACGCCTTGGTCTTCTTCTGCGCCTTCTTCACGGACGACGCGAAGCTACCCTTGAAGGAATTCAGCACCTGCTTCGTGATGCTGTCCGGGTCGCTGCTGCGGGAGAAGGCCGGGTGGATCCCCTCTCTGAACTCGGTCGTCGCGTCCGCATAGATCCAGGAGGTTGACTTCTCCGTGAGAACCCCTACGCGGAACAGTCTCCTCCCGACGAAGTGGAAGATCGTTGCTTCCGACTCGTCGTAGAGAAACACGACCGGGTCATCGTTCGGGCACTTCGGAATCCTGATCACGTCATCACCGTATTTCACGGTCTTCGACAAGATCGGATCACCGCAGCACTCGTTGAGAAACCACTTTCCGAATACGGCCGCGAGCGTCTTCGGCGTGGCCTTGATTCCTTCGGGGCGAAGATAGCCCTTCGGTCGGCGCACGTCGAGAAGCCCGTCAGTGATCTTCGCGAGGGTAATGCGAGGAGAATCCTCGTCTGGACAGACAGCGATGATCTCCCCGTTGTCCTCCTTCATTACACGTATCGTTTCCATGGTCGCACACTCCTTTCGTAGGTGCTTTGTGCTGGTGTCATTATACAGTCCGCTAGATGTAGCGGATGATCCCGTAATTTTCCTTACGAGTCTCTACCTTACACCGCCCTAAATTTAGCGATATAAGGTGACTGAAGAGTCTTTGCTCCCCTCGTCGGTTGAGGTCGTCCACGAAGACCCGCATACCTGGGTGGACATACTCGTCCACGTAATCCAAATTACACAGACGAATATCCGGCTCATCGCTAGCGTCAGGACCGTCAATGATGATCATATCCGGCCAAAAATCCTTTTCCTTCTGGGCGACTATGGCCTCATCTGTTCCCGTGTGCCATTCGATCAACTCCGATACGGTGAAGTGGTCCGATACCGGATGAATACGCGACAGCAAAGAGCGGACTCGGTCAATCCACCTCTTATCCGTTTCAATGACATCCAGCCGCGTCGTGGCTCCGCAACCGTAGTGCAGCATAGCCCATGCGATGCAGGGGGTCGATACTCCTGCACCAATCTCAACCACAGTCTGCATATTCTCCATGAAGAGGAGTGACGTGATATGCTGGACCTGTTCCGGCGTCATCGACGCGGGGCTCCACGGCAGATAGATCGGTGGGAAGGAAAATCCTGTGCTCATATTTATCTCCTTTGTTTATGAACTCGCGTTCGCGATGCGAATACTCCAAATAATCCAGAAGTAGGAGACAACTGGATCTCGTGCGCTCTCCGGCAACACGAGTATTCACTGAATACCGCCTTTTCGTAAGACGAATATCTTACGATCTCAAGGCAAGGATCCCCTGGAGGGATATTCCTGTCACAATCGCAGCAGGCATGATCCGTTCTTGTCCTACGAATTTCACGTAGCCCTATTGCACTCATACCCTCTCCTCCTCTGGGAAGAGAACCTGAAGAACCTCTTCCTCCTGATCATGGCAGCACTCGCAGGGACAAAACTCCTCGTGAATAAAGGGTACACCTCCGTCTCGGACATTACCTAATATGGGAGCATCCTCGCATCCGCACGGAGAGATATTTCCGTTTGTATTTACATTCCAGCCGGTACAAGCACAGCCTTCCCTTGCCCCTGCTATACCTCGTGCTGGGTCGGCGGCTCGTCCTTGCTTATACGGAATATTTATCTCCCGTATGCCCTCGTGCCCTCTCGCACGTAGACGGTCGAATGCGTGGAAAACCTCCATGCTAACCATGCTCGTATCGTGAAAATCATCGTAGGATAACACGGCGTCGAGTATGCCTATCTCAGTCATGTTGGCAAGACGAAGAGAAACGTCCTTGTTGGTCCCATTGGTGACGATCAACAACTTAAATTCCTGAAACTCGAAATGGCACAGCGTATACCCGACCATATCCATGAACTTCGGATGGAGGGTCGGTTCTCCTCCCGAGAGAACCAGCGAGCCCTCCTCCGTGTCATTCGCGAACTCAATGGCTTTCCTGAAGGTGGGCATTGACATGAACGCCGTTCCAGATTCA
>WJJK01000244.1 GCA_014729705.1 Candidatus Altarchaeales archaeon
CTATAAGACAACCTATTCAGAGGTTTGGTCTCGATACAATAGGGACTCCAATGCGCGTTATTTCAGATCTGTCGTCAAACGAAGTACTTCAGGGTGAACCCACTCCTGAAGAGGGCACTCAGTCCAAAATGAATGGGCGGTATGCCGTAGAAATTCCGGTAGGGTCCGTTGAAGTTAACGCCGCTTCATATACCGTCCCCGTGGACGGTGGTGATATGTCAAGTCTGGGCTTCTCTCAGCTTCTAGCACGTTACCCGACGTATGAAAACATCGTTTTCAACCCCCTCCTCACTACAAACGATGTGGGGGATCTGGATCTTGCCGCAGTAATCGATAACACCTCAAATCAGATTCTCGCTTCTCCGTATACGGGTGAGTACACACCAAGGTTACAGACCGGGAGGTTTTCAGGGGTCAATGTGGGATTGGCTCCTAACTCCACAGCAATGCTCGCGGTAAATGACCATACTACTCCTCCGAAGCCTGGTCTGATCGTTTCCGATACCATAGACATTTCCGGTGTAACGGGAGGTCTCGGAGCCGACAGTTTTATGGTGTATTGGAGAATCTATCAGTTTGAAACTTCTGAAGACATTCGTTCTAGTTACGGGGGGACATCAGGTACAAATGAACCTGCCATCCGGTATCTGGAAGAGACAGATCAGGAACCTTCTTTAATGACGGTCGCCATTTCAAATAATGACGGCGGTTCCTGGACGGTTGTGAGGAGATTTGAGCCGGTAAGTTTCTGTGAGAAAGGGACTCTTGTACGGGTTGCTTTCTTCAACACTTACCCGTTCAAACTCTATCTTGCAAATTACGCAATCCTCTTTTAATCCCTCCTAATCCGATGTCCGGGGACAATAGGACCTGACTGCTATGAGCAAAAGTTTTGGAAATGGAGTGAGCCGCACTCTGGATCCTTTCCAGAGACAGTTTCTAACCGCTGTTTTTCAGAAGGGAAAACCCCCTCTGGATTCAGAGATGAACCTGGCTCAGCAAATTCCGGAAGAACTAGTCCGGCAGTTGACCTCTTCTCAGGTCCCCTCCGGCTTTTTCTTGGATCCAACAAATAACTCCGGTGACTTTCAGACGGATGAGTCCTGGAGCAATTATTTTGTTTTAGGGTCCGCTGAAACCACCGATGAAGAGCCCGTTTTATGGGCAAACGTCAACGGTTGGCTTATTCCCGTGGCAGGGACTCAGCTGTCTTCTGCTATGGGTTACGTGAATAATAAGATTCGGTTGTATCCTCCCCCTAGCAGTGATACACGGGTCGATTTTGTTTTCCTCGAGGTTTGGATGGCTTCTGTAGCTCCCAATCCCTCTGAGGTAAATAAGCCTGCCGCCGACAAAGTCTGGAAATACGGAAACGTAGAGTACATCCAGACAAATATTGACGACGATTTTCAGGACACCTCGATTGGTATTGAGACCACTGAGAGAATCCAGCTTCAATACCGGATCCGAGTGATCGGGCAGGGCCAGGGTCTCGGGTCCAGTGTTTCTCTCGATGTTTATCCTGACGGGTTAGGTGACCCGAATATCCTGGGTCAGGGTACAGCGACCTCTCCTGTTTCCGGTATGACCTACTCCAATATGGGAGAGGAACTGAATGACGCAGGTCTTTGGAGATGTGGAGATGGGGATTCCAATAACGATCTAGGAACGATTGATGGGTATTCTTACGCGATACCCATCTGTGCAATTTTCCGGAGGAATTCCTCGACTTTTACTGCCATCAATACTGGCGGGAACCCAAACCAAAATGGTGCTTTTGATAGAAATCCTTCGGCTGTTCTTCTGACAGACCCTCTGGATGGAGTTAAGACTTTTACGACTCCTACCCTGGTTAATGACCTTGATGACTCAACCACAGGGGTTATCCAGGTAAATAACCTCTCCTCTTCTGTGTTGGCAGATACAAACCTCACCCTGTCGAATACCTTCCTGGTAATCGACGATGAGATCATTGGTATCTCCGCTGTGGATACCGTGTCCTCTCCGGGAGAGGTTACCATTGCAACTACAGGACGTGGGCGCGGTGGGAGCCACGCTACCACTCATACGGCTGACACTGAGATCCATATCTACAATGTCAGGCCAGATGGCCTCTGGGCCGATCAGATTGCCTCAACTGATATTTATGACCTTCGTCACGGGATCAATGTTGGGGACTGGGATTACGATCGTCTTCTGGCCCATAACCTGTATGCCCTCCTCGAGAACCGCCTACGTTCTACCTGGAAGATTTCCGGTGGTGGGGGAACCGAGGGAACCCTCGTTCAGGAGGTGGGCTTCATGTATGCGGACGGGAGTGTTTCCGTCCCGAATCAGACCGAAGCTCTGGATGGGCCAGATGGTGTCCGAACCGTTTTCTCAGATGCCGCAACCATGGAGACGGATGTAACCGTCTTGTGTGACAACGCCTTTACCGTTAGTGGTGGGTTTACAACAACGACTCTAGATGCTTCTGTCAACTGGGAAACCGGGGCTGACTTCAAACCTCTTGCGTTTATTAACAATCTCGACAATACGGTAGACCAAGATTCTTACGTGAATGGTTCTATCATATTCCTCCACATTGGGGGGACTACGGGGGCTCTTGGTGCAAGAGCCACTTTCAGAGATGGCAGTGAGAGAGCTGTCCGGTTTGTTTCACCTAGAGAGTACTGGAAAAAATATAATCCTCAATCCCAGGACGGAAGACAGAGCCCGGTTCAATTGCGATGGCAATTGATGAGAGCAATGTATCCGGAGGCTCCGGGTGAGGATGGTGTAGCATCAGATCCTGTAGCAAAGCATCCGGGTCCGATGTATCCCCTCAAAGAACAGAACTTCGAGAGACCTTTCTTGGTTCTCGGAGGTCTCCTCGAGTCTAACCTCAAGATGAGTGTGGATTCGGAGACAGATCTTACGACTACAGAGATTGATGTCGGTATCAATTTCGATACCGCGGATGCTTATTACTCCCTGGACAGTAATAGTCAGTTTGAAGATGATCCTACAGCTATCTCCAACCCACTTTTGGGTGGTCGCCGTACCCTTTACGGAATGCTTACGGCAGGTGGTGTAGACAAAAGTGGTGCCTCCTCTGAAGTTTATGTAACTATGTGGGGAGACACCGATACCCGAGATAATAATGGTGCCTTCCGAGTGATCGGGGCTGGTACCGTTGGGTACACCAACGTAGATGCCAGCAACTCAACCAGTATTGTTGTTGAACCGTTGTCGGCAAGTATCTCGACTCTGGTTCCTGCTGGTGCCGGTGCCGGTATTGCTCTCGACGTAGAGTTCAGGAGTCAGTACACGAATTCCGAAGATGGTTCAGGATCCGCTTCGGATAATGCGGCCTTAGCAATTGTTCTGACGGATATTCAGGGTACTGAAGGGGATGAGGCAAATCCCTGGAATGCGGAAAATTTGAATAGTTCCGGTGGTGGGGCAGACCTTTCAATCCCGAGTGCAATTCCTTCTAAGCTTGAGATTAATACAACTCTCCTCTACCACCCAGGAAGAGGTGGTCTCAGCCGCCTTCCTGAAGATGTCTGGAGAGTTTCCCTTGTTGATGGGAATTCAACCTATCTGAGACAAGCGAAGTCTGCCATTGATTCAAACTGGTCCAGCGATAGTGGGTACCCGGATGGGGAGGTTTTATTTGATCCTGTCCACCCCTCTATCTGGAACCGTATGCGTAGTTTTGGCCTGACTGAAAGTAGTCGACCAAAGGCACCGAGCTTTGGCGGCGAGGTGGTTGATTACGCGGAGATTGACAGGGACCACGAGGTCTTCGTCGATAAAAACTCAAAAACAGTTGTTCTTCGTCCTTATCAGGACAAGAGCATGACAATTCGGAGTGCTACAACGGATTCAGACCCGTCCTTGGTTGGTAGTACAAATTATCCGGGCACGGCGGTTCCGAAAGATGGTGCCCAAATCTTCACGGCAAACAAAACCTTGGCCTACCCTGTACCAAGCGAGTACATGCCGAGATTTGGACGTCAGGACATCCCTTACTACGTAGATACGACGGGTAATGGGACGGGTAATTTCCTGTCTGGAATCAACCATCTTTTCAAAGACAGCACTACGACAACACTCCCGGTATTCAAAATCATCGGAGGAGCTGACTCCACGTCAGGTGTTCTTCCCATGTATTTCCAGACCGGAACAAGTAGTGGATTGGACTATGGCCAATACGGAACCATCCTTGGTAATGGTTTTTATCAGGCCCGGTTAACTAATGATATCGGTGACCCGGGATCCTGTGGTCTAACTACGGAAGAGCTGGAAGTCTGGGAGAGATTACAGGCTGTTTACTCTTGGGACCTCGGAAAAGGTCTCCAGGGAATCATGCTTCCTCCGTATCTTGGTATTACCCGCCTTTATGGCGTGTATGACCGAGAAGACTACGTGGCAAAGGGTGGGGCCACTTTCCAGTCGGATCGTGCTACGGTTGCACTGAATCCTGCTACCAACCTTCTTCGGACGGACGTTGACCAGCAGACGCTCTTTATTTTCCAGGATGGTGCGTATGATATCACGATAGAAAGAGGTGACCATACGTACATCATTCCGGACAATGTTCTGGATCTGACGAAGGCCCCCTCATACTCTCCTGGAGTTAAATATCGATTCGAGGATTTCGAGTATGTAGTCGAAGCTACGATCTTTGGTTTCGCCAAAAATTGGATTAACGAGAATAACTACCTGCTTGCTCGTCTCCATCCTGGTGACAGCACGACCGTGGTTGATACTGGTTACTCATATCCTGCATATCCTCCGGAAGCGGATGATGTGGATATGGTGATACCGGCTCCGGTGCAGATTAATAATCGGGTTTATGCTGGATACTCGAGGATTCCTTATCAGGGTGATCCCTTCATGACCCGAGCCGGCGAAAGTCGCACAACAAGCGATTACACGACCAGATATGGTGAGGTTACCGTAAGTAATGCTTACTACCTGAATGAGTCCATTCAGCAGTATGACAGTGACGGGAACCGAACGGTTGAGATCCCAAATGCCAGGACCTTGGAAGTTCTGTCGAGTGTAGATTTCTACACGACTCTGGGAACGGGTAAGGTCGGCGGATTAATGTTCCCAGGAACCTTCACTGATGTGGGTTTCACGGACAACAGCGTGGCGGCCTCCTCAAGGATCCCTGCTACATCGACTCAATCGAAATGGACTGTTTACCCACGAACGTACACGACTGGTCAAGCCGGTAATTTTAGTCGAGCCGGTCTTACGATCAGTGCAGAAGGTGCAGTTGCAGATCTTGTTGGTACAGAGATTACTTTCCTTACGGTTACGGGGAAATTGGTCACACTGACAGCAGTGACAAGTGGTGCGGTATCCCCCGAATTCAACGTCGGAGCTGATACAACAGAGACCGCTACAAATTTGGCTGCGGAGATAAATACTCAGGATTTGCTTCTGTCTTCTGTGACTGCAAGGGCTAGCCAGAACAAGGTTGTACTTGAGGCCGTTCCTACCGGTGTCGAAGGGCATCAAATAAAGGTTGACATTAACGTATCAACTTCGGTAGGTAATAATGTTGATGACTGGGTCCTTGAGGCACCTGGTTTAAGAAGTAATCTTATCCCGACGACGGGGAATATTACTTCCTCTACTCTTGTCGGCGGTGAAGATCAGAGGGTTAATGCTGGAAATGGTGGCTCCTCGATCAACTTAACTGGAATGATCGAAAGGCTCCCTCTTGGAATCCTTTTGCAGGATGCGGATTTCCTGGGGGAGAATCCTTTAGTAGATGACTCAAGTGCTTTTAATACATATTCGAACAGATTTAAGCCGCTTCAGAGAAACCTTTCTATTTATCAGGGGGAAACGGAGTACACCCGTTTCTTAGGAGACCCCGGAATTTTCGTGTCCCAATCAGATGGCGGTATTTTACGCTACGAAGCGTATAATGAGGTTTCGAGCCCGAGTGGAACGAAACGTTTCCGTCTATTCCGTGGGGGAGGTTCCTGTCAGGTCCTTTCGGATCCTGTTCCCGGAGGTCCCCTAGATTGGTCCCTCGGAAGTTTTCCGGCTACCCTCAAACCAGTTCTGAAGGGTGGTGTTTTGCTGGGTAAGGCAATGCTCGTCAGGAATTATCCGGAAACGGCTTTTTCAACGGAGACAACTACATCTCATGGGGATGAGATTCAAATGCTGGTTGCCACTTATGGCATCCTTGGAAACCTTGATTCTCAAATAAATGGTATTAATCTGTCTGGACAGATTTCCCCTGCCGGACACGGTGAGGGTTATTCTGCTTGTGATCGTTACAGGCTCGATGGGCATCCAATTGTAAATTTACATGGGGATGAGAAAAAAGAAGCAAATGTAGATCAGTTAGTTGTCTACGCGGGAAGAGAGACTGAGTAGGCTTCTACCGTTTTAAGAAAGGGGGTGGCGTCTTGGTGGGCCCACCCCCTTTCTTTTCTGAGAACTCTAGAAAGCCAAAAACATGCCATACTTCATAAATAAGAAAGACATTCCATTTTCCATCAGAGCGCCATACTTGGCCGAATATAAACAAAAACTGAAAGAGTCTCTCATGAACCCTACCCTCTCCGAGGATGCACGAGATCGTGTTCGAGATCTTCTTCAGAAGATCGACCAGGAGGGGCAGTCGGAGAAACATCATGCCCAGCAAACGGATCCTGTTCCTTAGTGTTCTCCTTCTCATTCTTGTTGCTTTTTCCCATGTCCGATCAGCGAACGGAGAAGAACCTTTTATCAAAACTCCCGACGTGGTAGAGCCAGCCGATCCTGACAGTACTTTCACGGAAGTAAATTCCGACGACGGTAAAAAAAAGTCAGAAGTTGAAGAAGAGGGATCCATGAGACATCTGAAAAACAACGTGGTGCGTGGCTTACCCTAGAAAAAAATTTATGAATGCCTTTGACTTTGCTAGACCTAACGGCGCCGTGGAATTTACCTGAGGAGATAGAGAATGAGTACCGGACAGATCAAGCGTCTCATGATCCTCTGCAAAGATCAGGATTCAGCGGCTTGTCAGAAACTCGCACGAATGTGTGGCCGGTTCGGGAACTGGGCACCATTCCTTGAAGCGGTTTTTGTCGCCAATAACATTGTTCCTGTCCCGAACGATGTTATGGTAGAAATTTTGCGGTCCCTCCTGAACGATTCTTCCCAATACACAGACCAGCATAAAAACGCTACGATCGGTCGTATGGCGAGAAGAATCCTCACTGAGTGTGATGTAGCAGACGTTTTTAGAGCTGAGTACCAAAACAACAAATATGCCCATAATCTGACAGAGGCTGCCATTCATCGGTACTCCCCTCGTCTCAGAAAATTTCTTCGATTTTTCAGACGTAATACAGAAAAGTTAACCGATAGTACTTCCCAGGCCGTCTCTGGAGCCCACATCGTCGAGAGCTTTGACATCGAACTTTATGGATGGAATGTTCCCGCCCATTGGTCTCGGTTTATGACGGTAGACGAAGATTTCGGTCCTGTTGTGATGCGGCTCACCTTCCTGATCCGGGGAGCAACTCCTTATATTTTGTTCCGGTTCATCCGGGGACACAGGAGGTCTCGGACGGAAGTGTCCGCGCTTATGCAATTGGGACCGAAAACCCATAAACTCGGGTCTGTTCCCCCACCTTTCAGGGGTTCCTGGGTGTGGTCAGGAAAATCCATGTGTAAAAAGGAAGTCGGGGGGATGATGTCCCGGGCAGCAAAGGCTTTGCAATTTATGTCTTCTGGGTTGGCCTAGTAGATAAAAAGCCTCGGGAAAAAGCCTCTTGCAGGACTGTGGTATGGTCTTGCGGGGGCTTTTTTATTTGGAGGACGAGATGGAAGCCAGAATAAAACTGAAAAGACACGGGCCTCTGTATGTAGCTCCCGATCTGGTCACTCCTCTCAACATGCTTATCGAGAAGGTTAAGACTTTTGAAAATCTCCGCCTTTCTTTCGAGAAACCGGAACCAGATTCTCACCTGACAGGTGAATACTCCATGCTGGAAACCGGACGTGAAGTCCGGTTTATCGTAAAGGATGAGGTTCTTACGCTGGAGGAGGAATTGGGCCTTATGTGGGCCCTTGCGATTCCCCTGAAATTTACGCCGATTGAAAGATACCCGATACCGGGACCCAGACAGTCCGTATTTCATTTTCTAGGTCCCTGGGCCCTCCTCTACGAGAGATTACTGGCGGAGGGCAGAGGGGAGCTGTCATGGCCCTCTGTGTGTATAGCCGCTCAGTGTGATGTGGGAGCTTGGAGGGGGGATAAACCGATTGAGAGAAATGTCCAGGCTCAGCTTCACAGGGTTGGGATCAACTGTGGTCCTATCGATGGGATTATCGGACCACGCACCGTGACCGGTTTAAAAGCGGCCCGGCTCTCCAATATCTCCCTGGAGACGGCCGAAAAAGAATTAAGGGAACAGCCTTCTGCTGTTCTGAAAAAGAATAAAAGGAATGTATATGGTCACCTGGTGATACAAAATACTGAATATTCCGTGACCACGATGGGGAGAATTACTTCAACTCGGGTTAATAACGGGACCGCTTTTGCAGTTCAAGGTCCCGGTAGAATTGTTGTAGATGTCGAGTAAAAGATAAAAGGTTAGGGTAAAAGGTGTTGGATAGGGGGCTTGAATGAGCAATGACGATAAAACTTACCAGAAACTGCTTAGTATCAGAGATAGCACAGACCTGACCCTGAAACCTTGTAGCCGCCTCAAGTCTACTTTTATTGGCTTTGATGGGAAAGAGTACCCCCTCCAACTTCGGTATTACCAGGTGCAAGGTATTCTGCACCTGCTAGCAATGCAGCGTTTCCTTTTGGGCGACGATACCGGAACCGGTAAGTGTTGCAAAAAATCCACACTGGTCAAGAGTTCAAGAGGACTAAGGCCGATACAGGATTTCTATCCTGAAGAAACAAAACCAGATACTTTTTATTCATTATCTGGAGAAAGTGTTTGGGTAGGGGGCCAGTTTTTACCGGTATCAGGTTTTTATGATGGCGGAAAAAAACCTACATTGAAAATCAAAACCCATAATGGATACGAATTGGAAGGAACTTTAGTACATCCCATATTAGTTCGTAGAGAGGAAGGAGAGAAATGGGTCAAATTATCTGAGATACAGGAAGGAGATTATGTTTGTATTGATAGGGGAGAATATAATTTTGGCGAGCCTCTATCTTTGCCCAAGATAGAGGCTTCTCCTTCTGAAACAGGGCATCAACTCCCCCAAAGAATGACTCCGGATTTGTCTCGATTTTTGGCTTATGTAGTGGCAGAGGGTTCTATATTTGAAGGAACCATCCATATCAGCCAATCTCATGAGATAAATCCTGAGATA
>WJJK01000245.1 GCA_014729705.1 Candidatus Altarchaeales archaeon
AATGGGTAAGCAGCTGCTCGGCGACCTGTCCTTGCTTGCGGACCTCGAGGAGGCTGTGGCCTACGTCTACTTGATCCATCTGGACCGGCCGCTGAAGCATGCCCGCCACTATGTGGGCCATACCCAGAACATCTTCCGCCGGCTGCGGGAGCACGCGATCGGCGGACATGATAGCTGCTCTTTCATGCGGGCGGTCTACAATGCAGGGATCACCTGGCGTCTGGTCAGGATCTGGCCGCATTGGGATGTGGACCTTGCGCGCCTCCAGGAGCGTCGGATCAAGAAGTCTACGGACTCGACCAGGCTGTGCCCGTTGTGTTACGAGGACCGCCTGCTCCGGTCCCGGGAAGCAATGCGAAGGACCCGGGCCCGGCGGAAGGTTGCTGAGCTCAGCATACAACCAGCAGGAGAAGGACATGCCTAAGTATAGAAGGAAGTACCCGGTTATTGAGGGTATCAAATGGAAGAAGGACCAATCAAACACCCAGGAGGTTCTGGGCTTCTGCAATAGATCCCCTTCACATTGTGAAGCTCGTTTGAAGGACCCTGCTGTGGGCGGATCTGGCGGAGGTTTGTCTTTAAGCTATCTTGTGCAGGAATCTATATTGTATTTGATCTCTTCTGATGGATCCTCACAGCCTTGTTTACCGGGGGACATGATCATTCGGAGAACAGATGGGGCACTAGACCGTTTGCCTGCTGTTCTTTGTGACCTTTATGAGGAGATCAAAGAATGAGATACAAAGCTAAAATGACCCTGGACGCAATCCGATGGCTTCCTGACGATTCCAACAGAGAAGAAGTCCTATCTTTTTCTAGCAGTCGTCATGAGCTTTCCGTTTCATTGATGACCGATAAGACTATTATTGCCACGACCCCTTATGGGCTGGCGAGGGCACATCCTGGGGATGTGTTCGTGCGCTGCAGTTGCGGAGCCATAAGGCATTACACATACCAGGAGTTTACCGATCGGTACGAGATCCAAGAGGAGAGCTGAGCATGCCTAACCACAGCATTGTCACAGATGACGAACTCACATACAAAAAGTTCACCGCTCCAGAGTTTCAGTACAGAGAGAAGCTCCAAGAGGTTCAAGCCATCCAGTGGAAATTTGATCGATCAAACACAGAAGAGGTGCTGGAGTTTTGCAACAGGCGTCCGATTACTAACGCCGCAGCGATTCCTACTTGTGAACGAGTCCCTATGATGGTAGCCACAAAAGATGGGCTTGTTTCTATGTATCCTGGGTCTTTTGTTGTACGGGACAGAAAAGGGGAGCTTTCTGTTATTAAGTATGAAGACTTTCAATATCTTTACGAGGGTATAGAATAATGCCTGAAAACAGAATCGAGTATGGCTATGCAGCAGAAGAGGAGCTTTCAGCCAAGGTAAAGAAGGAAGAGGTTGTTCTTCGCATACCGATCTTGGTAAATGGCGAACTTATTCCTGAGTACAACTTTGAAGATGTCCGCTTTGATGAACTGCTTGACTTTGCGCAGCAGATCATCGCTGCTGTCTATAAGGCAGAAAAACGAATCTAACCCAGCCCCATCCGGGGCATCACCGGGCACACGCCCAAAGGAGTCACCCATGCGCAACTTCGCGCTCACCCTCGGCCATCTGGCCATCTTCCTCATGCTCGCGTTCCTGGCCTCTTGTGGGGGCGGCGGAGGCGGCTCTGGCGAGGAGCTCATCAATTACCCGAACCTGGTCCCGGATGGCGTGGACTTCAAGGTTGGTGATGAATACGATCCCAGTGTCTATGTCGGGGATGTCGTGGTCCTCGAGTGCTGGATCCATGAGGACGAGCTCCTGGCCACCACGGGGCCCACGCATATGGAGGTCTACGTCAACGGGTCCTTGTTCATGGAGACGGATGTTCCGGCTTTCGGGGCTTCTGGAGAAGAGTACTACATGCTGTCCGATGGAATTCAGTTCAACCAGGCTGGAACGTTTCCCATCCGAATCGTAGCTGACAGCTTGGGTCAGCAGAAAGAGACCGACGAGACTGACAATGAGGCGGTCTATTACATCGAAGTGCTGCCGGCAGCATCTTCCTGACCATACCAAGTCCCCGTAGCTCAATTGGTTAGAGCGTCCGGCTCATAACCGGCAGGTTACAGGTTCGAGTCCTGTCGGGGACATTTTACCTACACACCATAAAGGATACACTAGTATGAACACATTTACTCGAGCTGTGGTAATCCCATCTGCAGGGTTCATTCTTTTATGGCTTATTTTTTTAACCCTATGCTTTATCTTTTGTCCTGGCATAATAGGCCTTTATCAATGGCGTATAGCACTACTGGACCGTTGGGACCTATGCGAAAAGACTGACGAATTCGTAGAGTCTTTGGATACGACCTACGAACATTACGGAGTGCGCAACGCGCAGGATCACGAAGTCATAACAGAGTATGGCACCTATCGAATTATGCCGTTTGGCCGTTTGATAAATGTAAAGATCCTTGCTTCAGATAATGACCGTGAGGCTTATGTTTTCTTAGAACAGTATCTGTCTAGCCATTACGCACAGGACAAGCGTGTCCGAGATGTGTATATATGCGGAGGTGGTACAGTAATGGTTGATTGTAGATGATAACAAGTACAACTGATAAAAGCATTCCTAGAAGGAGACACACCATGAGCGGTGGGCATTTTGACTACGAGCAAGGCCGGATAAGACAGGCCGCGGAAGAGGTCGAGGCTGTCATAGCCAAGAACAATGAGCCGGACGAATATGGGGACTGTTATGAGTTCCCTGAGCCGATACTCGCTAAGTTCCGTGA
>WJJK01000246.1 GCA_014729705.1 Candidatus Altarchaeales archaeon
ATTATGAATCCTGAGCCCGTGTTTTCAACTGGAACCTTGGAGAAGGGGGTTGATTTATAGTTCAAAGCGGTGACCCGAACTATTGACTGCTTGTTTTTCTCCACCGCCTCGTTTATCGGGTTTCCTTTCACGGCACCTAAAACCCCCTCTTCAACCAGCATCAGGGTTGTTAAGGTGCCTACCGCAGCTGAAAATAGGATTAAGGCTGCCACGCCCAGGGTTTTCATGGTCTTATCTGCCACCCTATTTATAAAGTATTTAGCACTAATATCTTGTTTCTCCATAAATTTGTTTTAATGGGGGGGTGAGCGGGGTTTGACTTCGATTTGTTTATATTTCCAGGTACACCAACCGTACAGGCTTAAATGGTTTTGGCCTCACGCTGATTCAGAGGAGTCCCTTGAGCAGCGTTACTTTGACACCGGCTTAAACGAACACACGTATAAGAAGGTCGCGGGCAAGTGTTATTGGCCTGCCACCCAAAATATTTTGGCGAACGTTGAAGCTTTGAAAGACGGTGACCGCCCCTTTAAAGTCAGTTACTCGATTTCAGGGGCGTTGATTGAGCAGATCGAGCGTTGGGATCCTGATTTGCTTGAATTGTTCAGGAGCCTTGCCCAAACCGGTTGCTGTGAATTCCTATGTGAAACCCAGTACCACAGCCTCGCAGGGTTATTTGATTTAAGGGATGAATTCAAAAAGCAGGTTGAGCTTCAGAGAAAGTCTATAAAAAAAATATTTGGCCATAAGCCTGAGGTCTTCCGGAACACGGAGCTACTCTACCACGACGGCATAGCCGAGGAGGTGGAGAAGCAGGGGTTTAAGGGCATAGTGACTGAAGGCATTGAAAGAATCCTTGAAGGCTGGAAGAGCCCTAACTACGTCTACACCCCCCGTGGTTTGAACAAGATTAAGGTGCTTCTTAGAAACTATAAACTTTCAGACGACATAGGATACAGGTTTTCAGCTAAATGGTGGGATGGCTGGCCTCTTTCAGCCGAGAAATACGCAAGCTGGCTTTCAGCCTCCCCCGGGGACACCCTAAACATCTTCATGGACTATGAAACCTTCGGGGAACACCAGTGGCAGGATACCGGCATATTCTGGTTTCTCGACGCATTACCCCACAAGATCCTTGAATACCCGCACCTGGAATTCAACACACCCTCTGAGGTGGTTGACAAATATGTTCCGCGCGGCGACATTAAGGTGCCGTGGTTTGAAACAATATCTTGGGCGGATATGGAGCGGGATCCAAGCGCTTGGCTGGGCAACCACAGCCAGCACCTGAATTTCACTGAACTAAAGAGGCTTGAGGACCCGGTTAAGAAATCCAAGAACAAGGAGTTTCTGCGTATATGGCGGATGCTTGGCATATCCGATCACTACTACTACATGTGCACTAAGGGGTTGGGGGATGGTTCAGTGCACGAGTACTTCAGCCACCACGGCAACCCCTACGACGCAGCCTTAAACTATCACGCGGTTTTATCGGACTTCAAGGAGAAGGTGCTCAGATATAATCTGGGGCGGGGGATCAAGTTCCTTGAAGGAGAGGAAAACCCGGGGCAACCCATATAAGGGGGCACATTTTTTTTGTTTTTATACTGGATTCAACCTAATTTCTTTTTATGCAACCTAAAATACGCCCTACCCAACCCCAATCTGCGGGTTTGCCTGAGTTAAGAAAATCCGGCGGCTCACAGAAAACAATCCTTGTGGTGGATAAAGACGAGGGTATACGAGACCTTGCGGTGGATGTCTTAAGGAAACCTGATCGCAGGATCCTTGAGGCGTCAGACGGTTCCCAGGCCCTGAAGTTGATTGATGAAAACCGCGTTGACGTGTTGGTAGCCGACAATGATTTATCCGATTATCCTGGAAACACGTTCTTTGACGGCGTTAAGTACGCAAGCCCCGGCACAAGGATTCTCGCAGCCACCCGGGATCCGAGCTACTCCCAGCAGGATTTTAAGTCTTCTTCGGCAGATGATTGGATAAGAAAACCCTTCGAGGTCGAGGAATTAAACGCTAAAGTAGGTCGACTTGAAAACCTTGGAAGACAAAAGGTTTAATCAACTTAACAGGCTTTCATAGACCTTCAAATATTGTTGGGCTAGTTTGTGCCAGTCGTATTTCTCAGCCTCCCTCTCGCATTCTGCGCCCATCCTTTTAAGCGCTTCCCCCGTCTTATCCCCCAGCATATAGTTTAGACCCCATGCGATGCTGTCTGGGGTTTGATATACCTTCACGCCTGTGCGGAAGTTGTCTATTATCTCGCTTGGGCCTCCGGTGTCGCAGGCTACGACCGGCGTCCCACAAGCCCAGGACTCTAAAGTGATTATGCCGAAGGGCTCGTTTCTTGAGGGTATGCATACTATGTCTGCTGCGTGGAATAGGTTCCATCGATCCTGGTTCGACACGTACCCTAATACTCTCACTGAGTCCTGCACCCCCAGATACATGCTCCGCCCCTTTATGTGCTCCAGCATGTCTCCTGTGCCTGCGTAAACGAATTTAGCGTCCCAGTTTTCCTTTAGAACCTTGGGTATAGCTTCAACCAACAGGTCGGGGCCCTTCTGGTAGGCTACTCTCCCTAGGAAAAGGATTAATGGGGCGAAGGGGTGGATTCCGATCTTTTTCTTCACCTTCCCGGCGTCCACCTTACCCTTGAATTTCTCCACGTTTATGCCGTTGTAGATCACCGAAATTTTTTCTTCAGGCACCTGGTATTCCCGGCTGACCTCTTTTTTCATGGTCCGGGAAACCGTGGTGACTCTGCCTGCTATGTATCCTCCAAGCCACTCCCTATGCCTTATCCGCCCGCTCCACCAATTGTGGGCGAAGTTGTTGCCGTTTCTCCCGAACTCGGTTGAATGCGCGCTCCAAACAATGTTTCTGAAGCCTGTGTTGTGTTTGATGTTGGCTAAAGCATTTACTATGTGCCAGTCGTGGCCGTGCAGTACGTCGAATTCCCCGTATTCCTCCCTCACCCAATGGTAGCAGGAGACGATGGAGTCCCCCATATGATCCATGTATTCAATGAAATCCTCCATGCCAGGCGTTATGACGCGGTGTTCATGCACGCCATTTATTTCCTCGTGTTCCGGTTGGTTTTCCCCTATGCGCGTGAATACGTGGACTTCATGGCCTAAACCGGCTAAGGCTTCAGCTAGTTCTGTGACTACAGCCGCCACCCCTCCAACTGATATGCTGTTTTTAGTCTCCCAAGAAAAGAATCCTATACGCAAATTAAATCACCCCCCCATAAAAAGATGTTGGTGGAAATACTTACAAAACAGTCTATTTAAATTCAAAGCCGCCTATGATTTAACCAGGTGAACAGATATGTCTTATCTTTTGGGTGTTGTTTTGGGGGCTAGCGTTTTTATCGTATTCTATCTACTGTATCTACTTGCCCACGTGATGGATTTCAGCGTCCGAACCTTCAGCGGAGGTCGGCAGAAACTCATCTTCGACATGAAGCCGGGGGAACACAGTATGTTTGAGGACTAGTTTGTTTTCAGCGACTTGACTCTTTCACTGAATTGTTTTCTCAGTTTCATGGACTGGTTCTCGCCTTTGAAGGCATCTAATTTAGCTGCTATCGCGATCTTTGAGGCAAGGGTTCGAGCAAGCTTCCCCCTGATTTTCTTGTCTGATCCGGCGATGTCTGGGTGCATGAATATGACTCCGTGTTTTGGGGGTTTACCCCCTGACTTCAGGAAACGGAAGAAGGCGTCTTCCGCGCCTAAAACCTGTATCGTGCCTGAAGGCAGTATCGCAAGCTGTTTGAGGCTGCCTGCGTAGGCTAGTAGTTTAGCTGCGAGGACTTCATCCAGCAACCCCGAGAGGTTCGGAGCGAATTCACGCATCCTCTCCCTAACATAATCCTCTATCCCAGACTGGGTTTCATATAAAGTGTTTATGCCGGATGCGAGCTTGGATACGGTATGTATGTCTTGTGTTTTGAAATCCACCCCCAAACTGTTTTTAAGGGATTCTTTTATCCTCTGCCTCTGGTTTTCATCTAAACCTATTTCCCCTAACTCCAGGTTACCTCTTAAACCGAATTCGGCGACTAATTTAGAGTAGACGTCGGGTTTTTTAACGTGTTCACTCAACTCGGGGTAATGAAGTCCATACCACTCATGCAGTCTCTCGTTTAAAAGATTCCCCGCCTCAGTCAAGTCATCTAGAGACTCCACCGCCTGTATTATGAGGGCGTCCTCCTGCCTGCTTCGGAGTTTCTCTGAAGTCAGGTTCTTGTTGACTTCAGTCAACCGCCTCTTAAGGTAGTCTCTGCTTAAACCAAGCTGAGACCCTAAATCAAACAAATCCCCGGGTTCACGGGTTTGAAGGTATTTTATGCCTTCTTTCCTTGGGAACCTCTTAGGCCGGTCAACTAAAACCTCATCAACCCCTGTTTCTATGAGTCGGTCTAAAATCTTTTCCTCGGCTTCACAGACGCCTTGGCTTGTTTTTTTAAGTTGATCTGCTATCTGTTCAACGTCTTCTGGGAATAACTCGGATTCAATTATCCGGCCTTCCCTTAAAACGAAAACACCCAAAACATTGGTCTCAAGCCTCATCCTAGGAGAAAAGAAATAATTGGGGGATTCATCCCCCCAGACTAGATTTCTTACCCTGACTTTCGAAGCTTGATTTCCCGGAATTCTTGCCTGGTTTCTTCAAGCCCCCGCCTTTCTTGGATCCTAAGCCTTTAAGCACGCCTAAGGCGATTAAAAGCATAATCAAAAGCAAAACCAAAAGCACAATCAAAAGGAGTAGGAAACCCATCGACCCCTTATTCGTCAACTGCATCCTCTGCTTCATGTAGAGCTTTGAGGTTGTTTGTATGCTGTAGTTACCCTTATCCTCAGCCAGGGTTTCAGCGTAACCCATCCCGTCGGTTGATAACTGTTCAACTGAGTTATCGGGTTTAGTGACCTCTAAACCCACTCCCTCAACCGGGAGTCCATGGCTTGAAACATTCACGCGGAGCACGCCGGATTCGATGACGGCACTCATCTCCAAGGGCCTGGGTTCAACAGTTAAAACCCCTTCCGCAGATTCATAGTAGGGTTTCTCAGCCACAAACAAGTAGTTGCCCACCTGCTGGGGAGTGATCGTTATCTGCTTGTCCGTGTATGTTTCACTGGTTTTATCGGGTTTAGTAACCTCTATTGTGGCGATCTGCTGCACCTGATTCTGATCCACCACCGTCACCTGAGACTCCTGCCCCGCCTCAACTGTTGCGGGATCCACTAAAACAGTTAATTCGCCTTCAACTGTCATGCTAACGCTTTTGTCTTCGAAACCGGTTTTACTGGCAAATATTGTGTAGACTCCCGGCGTCTGGGCTATGAATTCATAGGTTCCCCGCGAGTTGGTGGTGCCTGACACCCCTCCAGGCTGTATATCGAGTTTCGCGCCTGAAACAGCGTTGCCCATCTGGTCGGCTACCGTGATTGAGGCGGTCTCCCCCGCCTTCTTGCCTTCGGGGGTGTCGATTGTGAACGTGTTTTGCACCCTGAAGGTCACCGTACCCTCCTGATAGTCGGTGTGGGTTGCCGCTGCCGTGTAGGTACCCGGCTTCGTGGGGGTATAGGTTATCTTCCCCTGGCTGTTGGTGGTGCCGGGGACTGTTACCTTAACTCCGCCTTGAGGGGTTACTTCAACGGTCGCCCCCTCCACTGCGGCGCCCTTGCTTTCAACCGTGAACGTGACTTGTTTGCCTGCTTCAACCGGCGTGGGGGAGGCTGAAACCACCAAAGCAGGTTTCTCCGATACCGTGATCTTATTCAAGTTATTGTCTTCGTAGCCTGACTTGGTTACGTAGAGGTTGTAGGTGCCGACCGTGTTTATGGTGGCCGCCACACACCCCGAAACCGCTGTGTAGTAGGTGCGGTGGAATCCGGGACCGGATACGGCTACGGCGGCGTTGTATACGTTGCCGCCGTCTTCCTCCCGCACACAGACTGTGAACTCTTCCCCTGATTGCACGGCACTGGGCTTGATCGTCACCACCAGTTGGTTGCTTACCTCAATGTTTTCGGTTACCACGCAGTAGCCTTTTCTTTCACTCCAAACATCCAGTTGATAGGTGCCCCGCTCCTCGTCGAAGGGGTGACGGCTTAAATCAAACTGGCATTCCCCGTCGTTGTCGCAGTTATCCTCATCGTTTTCGTCGTCGTAGTCCCACTCACCGTCGGAGTCCAGGTAAGTCAATTTACAGCGGCAGTCGTCGAATTCGTCGCCGTCCTCATCCAACACTGAGACCACCAAGTCTTCGTCGAAGCCAGGCGGATCAGGGGAGTAAGTGAAACTCAACTCATTATCACTGTCTTCGGGGTCGATCTCGTAATCATCTTCCGCGTCAAAATCATCATCCAAGTCGCCGTCCATCACCTCAACCGTCACAGTATGATCGCCGCAGGCGAAACCCATCAAACGACCATCCCAGACGTCGTCGTTATCCTCATCCCGGAAGTTATTGGAGGAAATATTATACTCATAATCTTCTCCATCCACCAGGCTTAACGTGGCTTCGTCAAAGTGAACCTCAACATCGTCAACCAATATACGTATTTCAACGTCGAAGTCCCCGGTCTCATCCGGACTCTCCAACGTAATCATCAAATCCAGATCCTGCCCAGCATCAAGAGTACTGTCATCAACGTCAACAGTAACCTCGTCTAAATCAACAGCAGCCGCAAACGCAGCCAACAAAAAACACGCCAAAAAGCATGCCCCCAAATTAAATCCTTTTCCAGCCATTCCCAAAATACACCCCACCAAATTCCTTGTAAATACCAACAAAAGTAACTACAAAAAAATTTAAGTGAAATACAAAATACCAATTAGAAACCAAAGTATAAATAAACTATAAAGACAACCCCCAAAACCAAACCAAAAAAAAAGAAAAAAACGAGGATACCCTCCCCTCCAAGCCGCATTTAGGCGACCCATAAGAAACGGGGGTTCAGCCTTAACCTCTCACCCCCCTTACCCTGATTTGCTTAAATAATAAGAAAAAATAAGGGTGTCCCGTCTCCCGGATTTGAACCGGGGCTCTGCCGGTATCGACCGCGCCAGAAAAAAACCCTTTTCCTGGTGAAATAAACACAACTACAGCCGGCCGCGTTAAACCAGACTACGCTAAGACGGGAGTATGGTGACAAAAAATATGGACACACACACTTAAAAAACCCCGCCGCTATAAATAAAAGCACTTAAAACACCGAAGTCAGCGAAACACTAAACGTGTTGCTAACTACACCATTTGCTTAACGCAAAGCCGAAGTAGCTCAGATTCAACGGCTACGCTCCGTTGACACGCTGGGCTAATGCCGCCCTGCGGACGGCATGCACCATACATGAATGCCAAATTGGCAGGACATCAAAAATTGAATTAAGACATTTCACAGAGGGCTTGAGCGAAGCGAAACCCTCAAATGTGAACTGTTTCCAGTTCGCCGAAGTAGCTCAGATTGGTTAGAGCGCCAGACTCATAAGCGAGCCCCTTTCTTTTCAAAAAAGAAAGGTGCTTCACCCCCAAAGAAAACGAAATCTTTGGAACTGGGGCGCTAATGCCACAAAGTGGCTAGGAGCTTCCAAACGATAACAAAGCTGAGTTATCTGGAAGCCGCGAGTTCAAGTCTCGCCTTCGGCAAACCTTGTGTCTCGAACACTAACTTCGAGTCTTATTATTCCATTAATCCTTAGTTGTTATTATGGGAAGTGATTGTTGTAGCGTTTCAAGTTGTTGTGAGAATATTCCAGAAGATAAGATGTGCAAGTTAACACAACCTGCAATGAAATTTGATGTGGAGAAAGTCAAAGAACTAACCTCAAACCCGAAATATATTTGTAAATGTTGTGGTAGTACCGCAAACGATAAAGAAAACTTATGTAGTCCAACAGAATTAAAAGACTAAAGTATGTTTTATGCGAACATTTTGTTCAGTTCACGCATTCGGCAAGGCTGCTGAAAATGGCAAATTCAGCCCTTTTAAGTTATATATATATTAAGAATTCGTTTATGGTGTGACTTGAATGTTTAGTTAAAGTTTTTTGACTTTTATGTCGAATTTTTTCAGGTATTCTTTGAGTTTCTTTTTGTGGTGGTGTTGGTCTTCGCTTATTAGTATGTTGCAGTTGTTTTGTATTGCTGTTGCGAGGTGTATGGAGTCGCTTGCGTATAGTTTCATTTGAACTGTGATTTTATGCGCTAAATCTAGGTTCTGTGATACTGGTATTAGATTTATTGCCCCTACTCCTGCAAGGTCTTTGAGTGAAATGTAGTCTTCTGAAATGACTTCTTCTTTATACGCCGCTTTTGATAGTGCTCGAGTGACCTCCAATAGGCTCCATTCACTTGTCATGTAATTGCCTTCTAGATTTTTTATGCTCTCTAAAATATTCAGTGCTTCAGTTATCTTGGGTTCATCTTTTTTGAACCATTTTACAATGATTGAAGCATCAAGGTATTCAATCATCTTCTTTGCGCGCTTCAAATAAAGCTTCTGTCACACTAGGTTTGCCAACACCTTTTTCGCTTAATCTTTCAATTCTTTCCCCGATTTTTATCGCAGAATATCTCCTGACAAGCAATCGAATACCCTCATTCACTGCCTCAGTCCTATTTCTAAATAACCCTTCATTGACAACTTTATCCAGCTCATCCATCAAAACTGGAGTCGTTCTAACATTCAACTGAACACTCACTTTAATTCAACCTGTAATACATATGATATACAAAGTTATAAGTGTAAGATGCAATATAAGTATGGGACTCGAATGTTTGTTTCGAGTTTAGATTGCCGACAACCTTCCGCATTCAGTATTATTTTTTTATTATTTTGATTATTTCTTGGGTGTTTGTTATTTGTATTTCTGTGATTTGTTTTAGTTTTTTGTCGTCTGTCCAAAGTATTGTGTTTGGGAATGCTAGTGCGCAGGCTATGAATACTGCGTCGTTTAAGTCGATTTCTTTGACTCTTTCAATTGATTCATCTTTATGTCTATCCAGTACTTCGTTGGGTATAACGTGTACTTTCTCAAGTAAAAGTTCAAGAAGTTGATTAAAATCGTCTTTACTTAACCCGCTCTTTTTTTGGATTTCATCCTTGTGTTTCTCTAGCTCTTCGAAGATGTAGTATGGGAAGAAGAAGTAGCCCTCATATTCTAGGATAATCTTCCTGGTTGTTGAGTCTTTAATCAGTGCTGAGAACAGGATATTTGAGTCGATGACTATGTTCATTTACAGAAACCTTTTAGTAGCGCTTTTCTTCAATTTCCTGCTGAATTCATTTACATCTTTTTCTGTCAACTTGCTTTTTGAGGCCAGCTTGTCAGCCATCCGAAGTGTCTCGATCTTCTGGATAATAGCCTGTCTTGCGACTTCACTCCAACGAATCTCAGAAAATTTTTTCATATCCTTGTGAACACTCTCCGGAACACTCAAAGTAATATTAGCCATCACATAAATATGTGAAAACACATAAATATAAATTAAAGTTTGCGTTTATAATTAGATTGCGCAACTCTGATACTTATGCCCGCCTTCGGCAAACCCCTTTCTTTAGGAAAGAAAGGTGTTTTATCCCCAAAGAAACTTTATCTACCTGGAAGGCTGTGGAAGCATTCAAGCGTGTCTTGAATGCGCTGCTTCTCGTCGGATATTTCCGACCAAGTCTCGCCTTCGGCATTATTTTTCCCCCTTAAATATTGCTGTCCTTTTTTACGAATTTCATAGTAATCATTAGTTTTTGTAGGGCTGGCTTTTTTCTTCTATTCACATCCTCTTTTTGCCTCTATCTGGGTTTGTTTTTTTAGTTTCGTAGGTCTTGCATACTGTAACCCCTTTTTCTGAGTTGAATGTATGCCGGTAACATGAGTTCAGCCATTTTCCCCCGGTTTCCGATGCTATCCTCCTCAAAGAGCCTCCTAATCTCTCCTATGTCTTGTCCGCTTTCTCTGACCGCTCTATCGCAGTCATCATAGAATTGTCGATAAGTCTTGCTGAGATAGAAATCGCTGTGGTTTTTAATTTGGGTTTCTGTGGATTGACGTCGGATTGTTTCATCAATAAAGCCTTGACGTGCTGCAACATCCCTTCGACTACCCTTAACATCCAAAAGTTCCAGGTGGAAATTACCAAGAAATTGGGTTATCAGTGTTTGCCTATCCCTAAATGATTCTTCAATATCTGGATGTTGCTTTATGGTCTTTTGACGAAAGACCTCAATTTCTCGCTCAATATCAATACTATTGTCTCCTATTGGAGTCCTATAGATGGCTGGCAAACCAGGATTATCAGATAGAGAACGTGCATGCCTCAAGTGTCTTGGTCTACGCAATCCATTACCCATACTCATATCTGAGAATTACAAGGTTATATCCTTTCAGTCATAGGGGAAAAAGAATAAAACAATACCAGAATCTTGAATGATTTGATGCGAACATTTTGTTGAACTCACGCTTCCGGCAAGTCTTCTATTTTTTTCTTATTATCTGCTGAAATCTTAGGTAGTTGATTACTGCTAATCCTAGAAAAACCCATCCTTTATTGTTATCTTTGATCCAAAGAAGGAAATAACCCAGGATCAGGCATGTTAATCCAAATAAACCAAAAAAGAATTCACCCTTTATCCTAATCATAATCAAATAATTCCAATGCCTCTTAAAATATGCTTTATGAGATGATTTTGTCCTGTTTCCCCCCCTCTACGTTATTCGGAAATTAATGGTATTGACTTACCTTTGCCTGGCCCTAAAGATATCTGGGCGCTTGATAACATCCGGTTCATAGGCGACGATTTTTTAGGCGGCCCCTCAAACCAATGGAGGCGGACTCCCTAAACAACCTAATCCGCTAACCCAACCGCGGATACCGCCGGCGTATAAGCCGCAGGACGCGGTAAGAGCGATACCCGCACACACTTTCTGAAACCGTGTGGGCTTGAACACTACGTTTAGTTTAGCATGATTATGCTATAGTTTAAAAGGGTTGCGAAGCTAACCCAAAGTAAATAGGGGATTAGCAGTATCGCCGCCGTCTTCGAAATCTTTTTGAAATAGCTTATCGAAAGCAGGATGAGCGTCCAAAGGATTATTATCACAATAAGCGCCCAAAATAATTGCTGCAAGCCAAAGAATACGATCGACCAAAGGGAATTAAAAACCAGCTGAGCCAGGAATAACCCAATCTGTGGGATGTTAGAGCTTAATTCCAAGTCGCTTTTCCATATAAGGTATAAAGATATTCCCATAAGGATGTAGAGGATAGTCCAAACCGGCCCGAAAACCCAGTTAGGCGGGTTAAATGATGGTTTTTCTAAGTTAGAATACCAGGAATCTACGCCGGTTACCGTGAAAAAAGAACCAATGAAACCGGCCATTAAACACAATACTATGCAACCGGCTAAACGAAAAAAATTCGCATAACCCATAGATAAGTATTAGTGTCACAGTATTGAATAATAAGGCTTTAGGCTATCTTGTTTAACTCTCAAAAACAACGTATTTTATCCCAAAATAAAGTTAGTTAACTAGGGGTGAAGCAGAAGATTTTCCTCCCCTCTCTTTTGGGAGATATACGGGGGGCTTCCAAGACAGGAACCCGCCAGCAAACAGTATAGGCGTAAACCCTGCCAACCCTCAAAGAAAAAAACATTTAAACGACCCCCAACCCCTAGCATTCATAGAATCCGGGGAACAGGAAATAAGGATTCACTAAGTGCTGCAGAAGACCGGTTTATAGCAACTTTGAATGGGGGGGGGATTAGCTTCCGCTGCGCGTTTCCTCCCCCCCAAACAGGCTCCCATGCCCTATGTTTTCAGGTTTTCTGGAAGCCTCTCAGCCCGGGTTTTAGGTTTTGGGTTAGAGTCTGCGTGAACAAGTCCCGCTCCCCCTTAAACCGGCTTCCCCGCCAAACGTTCCCAACAGCCCTCAAACACACCCTAAGATCCCTTTTCAGAATATCCTCTTTCCCTTGGTTACTGGTTTCTTTTGAGAGAACCCTCTTTAGGGTTTCTTCGTCTGAAAGATCAGTGAAACGCCCGGTATCCATAATCACCCTATCCCAACCCGACTCTTTATGTGTGAAGCCATGGAAGTCGAAGGCGTTTACGGCGACATCCAGGTTGTGGATTTCTGCAGTATCTTTTGCAATATCCTCAATCAACGACCTATCCCTGACTGCATTCAGTTTAGACAAGAAAACAGGGTAGCCGGGTTTAGAGCGATCCGAGTTGATTGGAACCAAACCCCTAACCGGCTGCACAACAAGAAAAACATTTTTCCCAGACTCCACCACCTTGGAATCAGGAACAGGCAGGCCGTTGTTTTTTAAGCGGCGGCGCACCCGCACCTCAGATTCCGCCTCACCCCTACGGGATAGATCGCCGACGCTCTTTAGGAAAACACCCTCAACCCCTGAACCGTCTTTTAACCTCAGGTTGCCGAAGAAAGCCGGGGGGCGGTTAACACGCCTCCTCCCTGAGGGGGGAGAGTCCATGATTGGATCCATCAATTCAACGTCCACAACATCCCTACCGCGAAAAGACAAGTTCTTATGCGCCATAAACCTGTTAAAGAAGAAAACATTTAAAAACACCTACTCTGCCCCTATTTTTTGGAGGTTTACCTGCCTTAAATACCTATCCTGCGTAAAAATATTTAAGGTGGCTAAGAGGCGTAGAGGCCAGGCGCCCGCTGAAGCCGGCCAGGCTCAAAAGCTTGAGGTACCCCTATTCAATGATCTTGCTGAATCTAAGTTAAACCAGATCTCCGATAAAGTACATGAGAAGACCGGGCGAAACCCTAAAAAAACATACCAGGCTTTAAGGAAGGGTTTATCGCGTTTGAATAGGCCGCGTGAAATACTGGAGGTATTGGAGGATGCTGTTGATGATTTCTCAGATCCCGGCCACCTAAATGAATACGTGGACAGCTTAAACCACTTACTCCCCCGGC
>WJJK01000247.1 GCA_014729705.1 Candidatus Altarchaeales archaeon
ATACAATGCTTGGCATATCCCCCTTCCCTGGGGCGCTTATCACAACCTTCTTCGCTCCTGCTTTAAGGTGTTTTTCGGCGTCCTCTTTTTTCCGGAAGATGCCGGTACTCTCAATCACGACGTCAACGCCTAAATCACTCCAAGGCAGGTTCTCCGGGTCACGTTCACTTAGTACCTTGATTTCCCTGTCGCCTACGCGTAGAACACCCTCATCAGAGGTGACTTCGACGTCTAGTTTGCCGTGAACTGAATCATGTTTGAGAAGATGCGCCAACGTTTTCGCGTCCCCCAAATCGTTTACAGCCACAAAATCAATGTCTGAATCATTTAATCCCGCGCGCAAGGCAAGTCTGCCTATACGCCCGAATCCGTTTATACCAACCTTAACCATCCTGTAATTCACCTAAATCTTTTTACGTAAAAAGAGTTGACTAATTATGAAACAAGATATATAAGATATATAAGAGGCGGGACAAATCTCTAAACCCCATGAAAGAAGAGGGAACTAAACGCAAAGACCGGTTGAGTTTCGGGGTTTTAAGCCCGCTTCTAGGATCCCTATCCGCAGTATTGGTCTTAGGAATCCTAGCATACGCCCTAAACTGGTTGTCAGAATCCATAGACCTCTTGTTTCTATCAACTTTCTCGGGCATACTGAAGGGAAACCTTTACTGGTTTCTTGTGGCAGGCATCCTGCTGGGCTACGTCAGGTATGCTGAGGATGTTTTAGGTTACTGGTTTTGGTTGATAAAACCCTTTGAAATAACGGTCACAGTAACTTTCATCCTCTGGATACTTTCTCTGGCTTTCTCCGCTGCCTCAAGCATCGAATTATTTGAGAGTCTTCTTGAGGCGAAGAACCTCATTCAATATAATCTTTCGACTTTTTTCTTTGGAATGCTTTTCATCACCTACGCTTTGACTTTCATGGGAAGGCTTCAGGAGCGGTTTCAGTGAAAAAAAAAAGGGATGAACGGGTTGCAGTAGTCATACCAGCATACAATGAGGAGGATACTGTGGCCTCCGTGGTCTCTGAAGTTAAGGAGTACGGGATTGTGGCGGTAGTAGACGATGGATCAACGGACGACACCGTTGAACACGCTAAAGCCGCGGGAGCTTTTGTTGTGAAGCAACCGGTTAATATGGGTGTTGGCTTCACCACGAAAACCGGTATCGAATATGCAATCAAAAAATTCCGCCCAGAAGTAATAGTGACCATAGATGCCGACTGCCAGCATCAACCAGAGCTAATACCTTTGTTGGTGGAAAAAATAGAGGAGGGTTTTGACGTCGTATTCACCAACCGCATGAGCTTAAACAAGGATATGCCTTATGTGAAGAAACTGGGGAACACTCTTCTAAGCCGTTTAATTAATCTTGTTGCAGCAGCCAGCGTCTCCGACACGCAAAGCGGTTTCAGAGCCTTCCGAGCAGAAATCTATCCCAAACTTAGGCTTTACTGCGATGACTACAGTTTCGTGGGGGAATTCGTCTACGAAGTATCGCATAAGAAGTTAAGGTACACTCAGGTGGACATACCAGCAGTATATGATAGCCGCAGCAGGGTTAAGGGGACGAACATAGTCTCCGGCATTAAAATATTTGTGCGCACATTATTTTTCGCGTTTAAAAGATGATACTCCCATTTTTCCAGTTAACGGGGCTTATTGCTTTATTGTTTTTCCTGTACTACACCTACATACAGTATAGAAAAAATATTTTCAACAAGGCAGACGCCCTGATTTGGAGCGTCATCTGGGTGACGCTGATGTTTATCTCTGTTTTCCCCCAGTTATTCCAACCATTCATCCCAACCCTCTTTTTCAGGGTATTGGATATAATAGTGATTTTTTCGGTGGCCGCCCTCCTTACAGTAGGGTTTTTGATATACCGTAGGCTGAGAATCTATGAACAGAAAACCCGGCAGCTTATGAGGCACATGGCTTTGGAGGATGTGGAAGAACCCGGGTAAACGATGGTCTGCCACCACCTCACAATAGATTTAGAGGACCGATACACTGCGCCGATACTTGCCGCCCGCGGGTTAGCCTGTGAATCGGGGGAGGGCGTATTCCTCAGGGAAACAAGG
>WJJK01000248.1 GCA_014729705.1 Candidatus Altarchaeales archaeon
ACCCCCGAGAAACCCTCCTCGGATACACCGTAGGTCCAGTATGAGTCCGCTCTCATATACGAGGCAATAAGAAAAAGGGACTCCTTCTTAAAGACTATGATGTGAATACCTCTGAGGAGAACATGTAGCTTAGAGTCAGAAAAGTTATCTCCAAAACGCTATTTGCGCGATCCTACCCCCAAATTTTTTTCGAAAACAGCCTCCCAGGTATGGGACTCCTACCCGTTTTTATGATCTTTTACTGAAAATTTTGTATGATTCTCTGAGAAAAGAAGACTTTTCTCTTATATAGGCTCGGATGCCTTTTTAGGAAAAGACCGTGTTTTTTGCGCGATCCCCAAACGCGCAGGGGGCCATTTTGGGGGGTCTCAATATGGAATAGCTTTTTTACTAAGGATCTCGTTTTGTCTTATGAGAATTGAAGTGCATTGTAGGTAAGTATAAGGGGGAAGGGTATAAGAGAGAGAGTGCATATGCCTTTTGTCTTATGAGAATTGAAGTGCATTGTAGGTAGTCATAAGGGGAAGGGTATAAGAGAAAGAGTGCATATGCCTTTTGTCTTATGAGAATGAGAGTGCATTGTAGGTAGTCATAAGGGGGAAGCATGGTATACAATGCAAAACTGAACGGTGCCGTATTGAAGGGCACCAACGTTAAACGCAATGGTGCGTTGCGGTCGTGGGATGCTCGTTGTACGGGTAACTTTTTCAAGGGCAAGGGCGAAGATTACATGGTTGAAGTTATCGAGACTGGATGCACTGAAACCCGTAACGTTAATATGTCTACGTTTTCGGGAGTGCTCGCCCTCAACGGCTGTACTAAAGTTTATCGTGATGGCGTCCGGATCGACGCTGTATGTAATTCTGTGCTGACGTCACGCACGTAAAACAAAAGACGCCGTCCTCGGACACAGACACGGAGAGAGCACCTTAGTATAGATGTCACTGGGTATACGTGTACTGACATACAAGGTGACCCTCCAGCCAATCCTACGTGGTCCGGGGCGTGCAGGTACAACAGACCTGCGTTAATCCCTCCATATATGGAAAGATTTTTAGGGTATGAAGTGTGCGTACGTATGCACATGCGTTTGCACATGCGTATGCACACGTGCAAACAATCCATCCATATATGAAAAGATTCCTACTAATAAGGAGACCGGTATGTCACGTAACCGCACCCGTGCAGCACAATTCATTGATAGCCTGACCATTGTTGGTAGTCGTGCTATCGCTCGGCAGGAACTAGGGCCTAACGCTATGGGCTGCGACTACTGTTTCCCGCATGGTTACGAGTGCGTGAACTCAACCGCACGAAACCGATCAAAGTACGTACGGAAGAATGCATGGGAGCGTCGGCGCGATATCGCCCGTAAGTATGCACGCATCCGCAAGGAGCAGCAGGCGGATCAGTACCGGGCCTATCTCGTAGAGTTAACAGCGACGCAGGACTGGCTCGATGATTACCTCGCTCGGGATCGTGCCTCACAGAACCATTGGATCGAACTCAATCCTGAGTTCAGTCCCGAGTACTGTGAATACTACGAAGAGCCCGAGGATACTTATGGGTGGTATCCTGAGTTCAGTCCCGAGTACTGTGAATACTACGAAGAGCCCGAGGATACTTATGAGTGGTATCCTGAAGTGTGCAGCAATATCTTGATGACCCGCAAAGAGACGTACCCTGAGGCCTTCAGCCCCCGCCTCAACGAGGTGATGGTGTACAAGGAAGGTCAGCCTGTCTATTGGTTCCAGGAGGACACGCTGTATCCCACTGAGGCGGACCATGAGGACTCCGATCAGGAAAGCGCTGTTCTCGAAGTGATCTGTATCAAAGGAGTTGAGGTAGAAATCTGATCTCAGAGTCACCGCAATATCGTTAATTCCCTGGGCAGGCACTTGCGTACCTGCCTTTCGTACTTACCAACACCCATATGGAGGTGTATCATGGCACGTAGGACCAACACCCACAGCCACCGCCCCGCGTCGGACACGCGTAAGAGTGATATCTCTGCTGCCAATGCATGGCGTCGGAGCAAGATCGACACCCTCGTCAATGCCTGCCTCAAGGGCGACGAGGAGCAGATCGAGAAGGCCATGAGGCCTCTCTCTATCGCCACGAGCAACCCGGCAAGCACGGGTTTTCAGCGCTCGGACCTCGATCACTTCGTCGGCATCATCACGAAGCGGCTCGACGGTGGGTTCGAGCGCCTGGACGGCAGCATGAGTCGCGGCATCCGCTCAGCTCTTAACGGTAAGGCCCACGCTCTCGGTAAGACTAACGAGCGCATCGCTCAGCAGTCCGGACACGTTAAGCCCGATGTCATCAAGCGTCGAGATGAGATCGCCGACACGCTCACTGAGGTCAGAGCGAAGGTCAACGGTTTCGAGCGGGCTCTTCAGGCCATCGAGGATGTGAAGGAGATGCGTCTTCGTCCTCGGGCACGGCTGCAGCCGGTTGCCGTCCCCGCCTCGGTCGAGGAGACTCTTATGGTTACCTCAATGGGGATCGTCATCGGATGGAGATAAGTTTCTACGTCTTCGTGGAAGGTCTCATTGAGGCCTTCCTTTTTGGACAGGAGGGATAGATGGCCCGCAAGGTAGCGTGGTGGGATAGATACAGGACACTCAGCACATTCGTGTTTAGTGGCTGGGTGGTGCTGCAGCTGTCAGGGTTGATAGTCAAGGTCTACGGCACGGTCGCCGGTTGGGCCTCTCACGTGGTACCCATGATCGCTTGGTAGACAAGCGAGGAAAGGAAGCACACATGTACACCCCCGAGTATGGTGTGGTCTACACGCAGAGTGACCTTTTTGCCGATGATCCTATCCACGACATAGATGTGGTGGATGAAGCTATCGACGCGCTCGATGATGAGCGGTCGTACATTGCTGAGTCTGACGACGGCGAGGAAGCCCTTCTTCAGGCTCTTGGCGTCGACGAAGAGGATGAGACGGATCTCGTATCTCTTTTCGAGGATCCGTCTCGTGAGATGTATCTGAGAGACGACTGATGTACGTTTTCATCTATGCAGTGGCGATAGTAGCCGCCCTGTATATGATAAGTACGATGTAAACGAAGGGGGTGTAGCGATACACCCCCTAACACATGAGGTTATGATCATGTCAATTAAGTATCACAGGTATCAGTATCACTACCGGCACATCCCTACGGGTAAGGAAGGTGTTTCACATTCGTACTTCATTGGCCACGGCGTGTTGAAGAAAAAGGTTTCCGACTGGAACCGTTCGATGCCCGGCACGTGGCAGTACTGGGAGAGTTACGCTGACGAAGCCGTGAATCTCGTGGCGGGTCTTGTTCGCCTACCGGAATTGACGGTAGGCTGGCATTCAGTGGGGTATGTGTTCAACGATTTAATTTGAAAGGAGGGGGCTATGCCTCCTAAAGGATATCGAGATATGCCGCTGAGTCCTGACCCGACACGGCATGCATGGGCTGACCGAGTTCTCTCGAAGGGCTCCATACCGTTTAAGGGTGGACGTCCTGAGCGCGATGTTATCATCAATGACGATGACATCTGTAACCTGAAGATAGCGCTGGGCACTGCTCAGTCGCTCAACGAATTTCTGGAGGTCGTTTAGTTATGTCTACTGAGTTCAACTACAAGCGTGCGTGGGACGAGTACGTGAGCAAGCAGTTCGACAAGCTTTACGCTGTCATCCGCCCCGCTGTCTGCGCCCTCTGGCGTGAAGTGGATACCATCACACAGGCCCGTGACCTCGGGCTCAAAGACTATTCCGCCGAGCTCGAAGCCGTGTTCGATACTGTGCCTGTGGATGTCCTTGCATGGGCTTCTGAGGTCGT
>WJJK01000249.1 GCA_014729705.1 Candidatus Altarchaeales archaeon
AAGGGGCAGCCTCCGACGTTTTGGAAATTGCCTTTGTCCAAGGTAATTCCAAAGAAAGAGTAGGTTACCCAACTCAGAAACCTCTAGCCCTCCTAGAAAGAATCATCAAGGCCAGTAGTAATGAAGGGGACTTAGTAGGAGATGCCTTCGGCGGTAGCGGTACCACAGCGCTAGCCGCGCATAAGCTGGGGCGTCGCTACGTCGTCCTCGAACTACTTCCCTGGGCAGTCCGCACCACAGAACATCGCATCGCCGCTCACTACGGCGAGACTGAAGATCAGAACTCGGTGTTCGCTGGAGACAACGCTCCCCAAATCATAGGCATGCCGAAGGCAGTAGAAGACCTCGTAGAAATGCCGGAGGATAAGTTCTTCCGGTTCGTGAGGGACGAGGCCGGTCTGGTACCGGCCAATCTGCCCAACAGCTGCTTCCGTGCCAAGTACGGAGAGGACTTCGTCAAGATCGTGCAGCCTACGCCCCACAAGACGGAGGCATCTATTCAGGACCTGCCGGACCTGCTTCAGGAAATGGATGAGCGGATGCTACAGAAGGCTTACATCGTGGCCCTGGGATTCACCGATGCCTTCTTCCAGAAAATCGGAAAGATTGCGGCCACGTATGGGACGCACGTCATGCCCCTGCTACTAGGTCTGGGAAAGGAGATCTCAGGGAAGAAGGTGGAAGGCCTGGGAGTCTTGATACACCAGCGCCCGAAGGTAGAGGTGGAAGTTGCAGGCGGCAAGGCTGTGGCCACTGCAGAAGATCCAGACGGAGGGGGCATCACTGCCTACTTCTGGTACCTGGACGGGGAACAAGTCTGGGTGGATTACCCGGCGCAAAGGAAGGATGAGGCGTCCAGGAAGGACGAAGAGCACAGCACACTCCAGGACAAGCGGTTCTCCAAGGCCTCCAGACTACGAGTAGTGGTTTGTGACGCTCTCGGAGGAGAAGGGGAGCGTCGGATCACACTTCGATAAGAAACCGAACAAGTTCGAGCGCGATAGGGTCGGCCTAGCTCGAAGCCCCAGACGTCGGACCCGTCGCTCCCCACAACCCTCCGGGGATACCCGGCACCGACCGTGTGACAAACGGGGAGGGCACAAGGGCTCCGTGGATTCTCCGCTAGGTTCACAACTACAACACAAAGAAAGGAGTATTACCATGGACGTAAAGAGAGGACGGGAGGTGGTGGCCCAATACCGTAGCTTCCTGAGAGATTTTCCGCCCCGAGCAGGTGGTGGAAGCAGGCAGGATAGACCTTTCGGGCAGAACGAGTACATGATGCATGTTCGGTACATGCTGGACCGAATGGAAGAGTTCCTGGACGAAGTAGAAACTCCGCCGTTTCCGAACGAGGATTCTGACGAAGCTTGGGAAAAGTTCAATCGTTGGCTAGGCTTCGCCCAGGCCGTTCTTTGGGTTTACGGTCAATATTCTTTGGATGAGCTGCGAGATCACAACAGGACGTGACATGCTGACCATCGAGCTAGTCCCAAGCACCGTTTGGTACTCCAACCTCCGCAGCGAACTGCCAAAAGAGCAGTGGGACTACCTCCGCAAGGCCTGCTACCGCAAAGCGGGCTACGTCTGCGAGATCTGCGGAGGGAAGGGCCCGAAGTGGCCTGTGGAATGCCACGAAATCTGGAATTTCGACGATGAGAGCAAAACCCAGACCCTTACCGGCCTGATCGCCTTGTGCCCTAGCTGCCACCAAGTGAAACATATTGGGTTGGCAGGGAAGAGGGGCAGGGGCCGGGAAGCCCGAAACCATCTAGCAAAAGTCAATGGGTGGACACGGGAGCAAGCCGAGGACTACATTCACGAATGCTTCGAGGTCTGGGCGGAGCGAAGTGAGCACGACTGGACCCTAGATATTTCCTGGATTTCTCAACATCTCCCTTGACAAATAGGGAAGCATGCCGTATCATTGTAAGGATCCCCGAGAAGGGGATCTCGGAGAAACTATCATGAAACTTACACCCCTCGTAGCACATTCGAATAAGCCATT